>CAZLIX010000110.1:0-1518 GCA_964559795.1 Microcaldota archaeon | reverse complement strand
CCAGCGTTCCTCTTTTTTTGCACCTATTAAATAATACACGGATTAAAAAAATTATATTTCTTCCATCGATTAAAAAGACTGTTAAAAAAAGGGTGCTTGATGCGCTTAAAAAAAGCAAGGTGAAAATAAAAATTGAAAAAACAAAAAAAGGAAGGCCCTTGAAGATAAAAAATAAAAAAATTGAAAAGCTTATGAAAAGAAAAATAATGGATAAAAAAATAATTAAAAAATTGAAAATAAGTAGGAGGGCATTTTATTATTATAAAAGAAAAATAAAAGCTAATCCTGATTTTCCAAAAGTTCTACAAAAGAATTGAGATTTGTTTGTTCAAGCTCTTTATTGCCGCATAAGTACTGGTTTTCGCATTGGACTGAAAGCGAATATTGTTTTTTGAGTCTTTCAAAACCGACATTTTCATATTGCCCAGGTTTATTTGTAATTTTCCTATCTTTTTCTGGAACATCTCCACAGTATGCAGTTAGATAACTATCTGGATTATAATCAATACAGCAGGTAACAAATCTTATAAAATTATCTTCATTGCAACAGGCATTTTCAGTTGCTTTTCCACTTGAACAGCAGGCAGCACTGTTTCCGGCATTCTTGCATGCAGAATCGCTTGTAGCATCTTTTCTTATATCAAAAAGGGTAATCCAGTTATTAATGGTGCTTTCACTAACCCCATAATAATAATAGTGCGAAATATAAGAAGTGATCCATTGAAGTTTTAGCATTTAATTCTTCGGATTTAGAATTTACAAGATACTGCGCATTATTCCACGCTTCTTTTAAAATCCAGGTTCCATAGCAGGCACTGTGATTTCCATTATAAGGATTAAATAAACCACCAACCGCACAGGATTCAGCAACAAGCCTTTCTTTTGCATTCTCTCCATAAACCTCTGGTTTGAGATTTTCCGCATAATCTTCAATTCCTAAATCTCCGGAAGGATCATCGGTATAGATATCATTCCAATAAATATATGGATAAGATGCATGCGAAGTTGGGTTTATCTGCATAAGCCCTAAAGAACAAGGCTTTTCATCAGGCTCGAATTCTTTTTCATTTAATAAATCATTGCAGGTTCCGTATGGATCCCAAATTGGATTTATATCTAAAAAGTTACAAGAATTTGTTTTATTTATTGCGCTTACGGCACAATAGGAATTTAAAGGATTAATACTATCAAGTCCGCTTTCTGCCCATGCAGTTGCCCTTACAAATGCAGGATCAAGTCCTCTAAGCGATGCCCATAAATCAAGTTCTTCAAAACCAGTGCATTTATCTCTTGCATCCAATTCAACGGATTTAAAATCATATGGATCAAGCTCGCATTCCCTGCAATCAGGATCCCCTTCTTTTTCGCAGTCTTCTCTTGAACACTCATCAATACATTCAAGGCAGGAAATTACTAATGGGGAAGTATCATCTGTTGCAAAATAGGTTTCTGTTGCAAGACCTAAGCTCTGACCTCAAAAATAGCAGTGCGAATTCAGTCATCATTACTACAAAACTT
>CAZLIX010000109.1:0-1620 GCA_964559795.1 Microcaldota archaeon | reverse complement strand
AAATACTAATGATTCAAACTATTACAGCATAGAAGAATTGCTTTACTGTGCAGATTTAGTTGTCGGGACGTTTAATAATCCTCTTGTTACAGCAAGGCTTTTAGGAGTTCCTGTAATAAGCTTTCAGCCAGGATTAATCGGTGAAGATCATCAGGGTTATACTAATTCAAGAGGGATAACTTTACTTGAAAAAGAAGTGGCGTGTTTACCATGCAAGGCAGACTGCCTAATAAAAGGCAATGCTGTGCAAAACGAGATAGAAATAATAAAAAATGCAACAGAAAATATAATTAAGCTTTTGAGGTAATCTCTTTTTATAGCTTCGGAGAGAACCCCCCTACTTTTATTTAAATACCTTTTTTGCGAATTATTTTTCAAGGTGAAAAAATGGACAAAGAAAAAATAAAATCCCTTATGATTGCAGGCTATAAGGGTGCAAAATTAGGATTAAGCCAGGAAGAAATCATTGAATTAGTTGATTTGACTCTTCCAACCCCCAACTCCCATTAATTTTTTTAGTTTTTATATACTATTTTAAATATTTTACCAATCATTACTACTTTTCAGGCTCCTGTAGTCTAGCTCGGTCAAATGCATAATCATCTTTTATATAATCGGATGAAATGCAGTTCAAGGACGCTGGACTCTCAATCAAGCTTTTTGCCTTAAGCTTCTCTTAATGGCAAAAACCCTGACGAAAAAGCCATTGGCATATTTTTATGTCTTTGGCAGAGAAATTCAGTGACTCGGGTTCTCACGCATTCTTCATAAAAGAATATGTGGCCCAAAAAAGCTTTGGTCTGGCGATCAAAATTTGCCAGCCTGATGCTGCCAATCCCGACAGGAGCGTTTTATTTCTTTTATGTATTTATTTGCCGACTGCAAGATAAGCTCATATTTATAAATATTCTTTTCTTATTCTAAACTGAGGTGGAGTAACATGGGAAAAAACCCAAAGCAAATTATTGAAGAGGATGTGGAATTACTTAAGAAAAAAGTAAACGAATTAAAAAATCAGGCAGGGCCAAAAATAGCACAAGGAAAGCAATTTGTAGAAAAAGAAGAAAAAGAAGTTGAGGCATATATTAGGGCAAATCCATTGAAATCGGTTGCATTAGCATTTGCATTAGGTTTATTACTTGGAAAATTAAGCAAATAAGGTGAAAATATGATAGGTCTGATAAATCATTTATTAAACGATTTTGTTTTTTCAGAGGTTAATAAGGCAAAAAGTTTTGCAGAAGATGAAGCCCACAAGCTTGGCGATATGTTTAAAGGTGCAATAGAAGCAGGAATAAAAAATGCAGTTGAAGCATCAATGCCGCTTGTATTAAAAACAGGATTTTATCTTGTAGGAGGAGTTTTTTTCCTTTACGGAGCTGCAAAATTTGTTGATACCCTTACTGCGTATCCAGGTCTCGGATTTATGATTGTTGGAGTTTTAGGCCTTATATTCGGTCTTTTAATTACAACTAGAAAATAATTTCTTTTTTTATTTTTATTAAGGCGCATATTTATGTTAGACAAAAATGCAAAAAGTCAGCTTGAAAAAAAATTCAAAGAATTAAAAAATCCAGTTTCTTTAAGCTTATTTATATCGGAAAAACAGAATCCTTCTTA
>CAZLIX010000108.1:0-1768 GCA_964559795.1 Microcaldota archaeon | reverse complement strand
TCAAGAAGAAAATTCAAATAAAACAGCACTAGATTAGAGATTATTCCAAACACAAATAATGCTAAAATAAATAAACCAATATTTTTAGATTCCATTAAACCACTTCTATTCTATTTTTATATTAAATAATCATATTTATAAATATTTATACAAACCGATCATTTTCAAGCGGCTTGAACTCATCAAAAACTGCTTTTCTTCTTGCCTGATGTACTGCATGCATCGTATACCAGACAGACCAGCGATATTTTTTAACTCCTAGAGGCTCTTCTGCAGGTTTGCCTAGTTCAAAAATTAATTTCTCAGACATATAAAATAAAAAATGAAAAATAAGTTTAAAAAGGTACTTATTGATTGGAAAATTATTACGGCAAATGACTTAAAATTTCATTTATATTAGTGAGAAATTGTGGAAATTTTTCTTTTGGTATTGATGCTCCTGCTGCAATTTTATGTCCTCCACCTGATCCTCCTGATAAAATGCAGGCATCAGAAATTATTTTCCCGAGATTTAATCCTTTTTCTACAAGCGCCCTATTTGCCCTTGCAGAAAATTTTATTGTATTTTTTTCTCCTAAGGCTGCTCCAAATATGGGCTTATTCAAACTGCTTGAAAAAATCATTCCACAAACTATCCCGATTATCCCTTCGTCTATTACTCCTATCGCATCGATAAAAAAGAAATTACCAAAATCCTGTACATTTTCTTTTGAATATATGATTCCTTCCCTTATCTTATTTTTATGATAATTTAAAAGTTCTATTGCTTTTTCATAAGAGTCTTTCTGGCCAAGGCATACCCCAACACCAAGTTCTGGATGGTTGTGCCTTCCGCATGCATTAAGAATAGTTGAAAATTCAGATGCATCATATAAATCTGATTTTTTTGGCCTGTTTTTTAAAAGATATATTTCACCTATTAGTTCTTTTGCTCTTTTTTCCAAACCTTTTGAAATTAATAAATTGAATAATTCTTTTTTTAGTTTTTCTTTTTCGTTTTCCTTTAAATCAATATAGGTTTTCCATTTTTCATTTTCTTTTAAACCTATCCCTAAATCCTCTAAAAAATTTTGGCATGCAGATTCATTAAAGCTTAGCCCTGGAATGATTATTTCATCTGAAAAAGATAGAAACTGGGCTAATGGCCTTGTTGATCTTCCATAAAACCTTAGATCGTTAATGCATTCTATTTGCCCTTTGGACACCCCTTCGATTAAAATTTCCCTGTTTTTTCCAATTAAAGGATATTGCATATCTCCAACTGCACCAACTATTGCAAGCTCTAAATTACTCTTAAAAATGCAATACGCTGTTCCAGAAGAGCTTAGTTCAAAGCCTCCGTCTATACCATATAAAAGAGGGTTTATCTGCATTTTTGATATGTTTTTTGGTTGGTGATGATCGATTATTAAAACATCGCAGAGCTCATTTACCCTTTCATTTCCTGAGCCCAAATCAACAAAAATAATTTCTTTTTCTTTTTTTATTTCTTCAAATGTATTCTCGTCTAATTTTTTTATGCACTTTGATCGCGGGATTTTTGAATCTTTAAAAAGAGCAGAAATCACTATTGAACCTGAGGTTATACCGTCACAATCATAATGATGGACAATTAATGGATTTTTAAATGAAAATGCTAATTTTTTTGCTTCTTGGCAATCTACATCAAAATCCATTATTTAATTTTAAAAGGAAAAAAATAAAAAAAGAAGGTTATTTTTTTCTAATATAGATATATCCTGCAATAAGGGCAAACAGAAAAATTATC
>CAZLIX010000107.1:0-1935 GCA_964559795.1 Microcaldota archaeon | reverse complement strand
CAAGCCATTTCAGGTTCCAAATGCCAATATTCTGCCAAATGCCTTATGGTCCTTGATTTTTCAGCCCTAAAAGAAGGTGCAAAAACATAAACCTTTTCATGAGAGTAAATAAAAACTTCTGCATACATTTGAGAGCTTTGTGTAAGGTATGCCTTTTCGCCAAAATAATCCATTTCAAAAAGTGTTGCCCCTCCTTCACATCCAGATTTTGTAATAATTGGAGGTGCAAATTCCCAAAAATTCTCTTTTAAAAAAAATTCCCGCAAATAATTTACAATATGCGATCTTGCTTTCATAATATTTGTCAATTTTTGCGATCTCATCCACAAGTGCCGTACATCCAAAAGAAATTCTTCAGACAAATCTTTTGAAATAGGAAAAGGCTCACCTCTTGAAATAGTTTCAAAATTATCAGCCAAAAGTTCATACCCCCCAGGGGCTCTTTCATCTTTTTTAATTGTTCCAGAAATTATTACAGAGCTTTCTATATAAGATTCATTTGTATTTTTCCAGCTTTTTTCATCAACCTTATCTTTTTTTATTGTGCATTGGAGAATTCCAGTAGAATCACGAATTATTGCAAACGCCATATTTCCGCTTATCCTTTGCCTATAAATCCAGCCGTAAACACTAACTCTTTTTCCTTCTTCTTTTGAATTTAATATACTTAAAATAGAAGATTTCATAATCAAGTAAATAGTGCAAAAAAAATAAAAACCGATTTAAATCATGTTTTTCGTGTTTTTAGGTGGAAAAGAAAGTTTTATATAATTATTTTCTTATTCATTTATAAGGATGCAAAAAACAAGAAAAGTCAAAATACCAAATTCACCTAATTCTAATCATTTATTTAGTGGACTTGATCCATGGATTGATAAATATGTCGATGGATCATTAAATAAATTAATTACATACTTTCAGCTTAACAATGGCTTAAAATCTATATGGAAAATAGAAAAGGCATATCATTTTGCAAAAGATAAACATGAAGGCCAATTAAGAAAAGATGGAAAAACCCCCTATTTTATGCATGTTTTAAAAGTTGCAACAGAATTATCAAAAAGAGGATATAATTCTAAAGTAATTGAAGCAGCCCTTCTTCATGATGTAATTGAAGATTGCAATGTCAGCCTGAAAGACATACGCAAATTATTCGGGGTAAAGGTTGCAAGAATAGTAGATTTATTATCAAAGCCAAAGCTTGTTTGCGGAAAATGGACATTTTCAAATAATAAAAATTATTATTTTGAAGATGAATACCGCATTGAAAAATATGAGGAGAGGGCAAAAGAATACTATGAAAGACTTCTAGGTTCTAAAAATATTGATGCAATTGTTGTAAAATTATTTGATTCTATTGCAAACTTGGAGGATATTAGAAATCTTGAACCTGAAAAAATAAACAGAAATATAGAAAGAATGATTAAGTATGTGTTATGGCTCTCCCCTGCAATTCTTTGCAGACCGGATTATATAAAAATAATTGATAATTTAAGTGAATGGAATTACAATATTCCAGAAGAGCTTTTGCCAAAAAATTCGACAGAATCAATAGTTGTTCTTCCACCGCGAGAAAGCATAAATCTTGATTTTTTAAGAAAGATGCCAAGCTTATCACAAAATAGCATTACGCTTTATTGGTCAGATGAATTGCAATTTTTTGAAATAGGATTTCCTGGAAAATTTGCAGGAAAATATGATAAAATAAGAGTCTTATTAAAAAAATATTTTGACAAAAGCTCAATTCGTAAGAAATCAAGCCTTGTTGCAAAAGGAATAGGTGCATATGAAATAATTTTTGAAATAGAAAAAAAAGATTCTTTCAAAGATATTTTTTTAAAATGCGAGAAGCTTTATAGCCAAATATCATAAAGAATAAATATATAAATTTTTGTAATTAAATATTTTTGATATATATGGCAAAAAAACCCCCGA
>CAZLIX010000106.1:0-1944 GCA_964559795.1 Microcaldota archaeon | reverse complement strand
ATCAATAAGGAGATTATATGTTGCAATTCGCTTTTGAGCCTACCAAATCAACACTTAAGTGCATATTCGCCGGCAGAATGGATACGACAAAATCTATTGAAGCTGAAAAGGAAATCAGCACAAAACTGCAAACTGTTACACAGCTTACCCCAATTGACCAACTTCACATAGTTTTTGATCTTGGCGACGTTGATTATATTGCTTCAGCTTTTATTCGCATTTGTCTTCAAACTGCAAAAACAACATCAGGAAAATTCTCGGTTCAAAAAACAAATCCGTTTGTCATGAAAATATTTATGATGACGGGTTTGGATAAAGAACTAAATGTTTCTTAGATTAAGAAATGTTAAATCGTCATCGCGAGGAGCGATTTTTGCGACGTGGCGATCTAATTAGAAGAGATTGCTTCACAGCCTTGCTGTTCGCAATGACAGACTAAGCATTTATTAAAAACTTTGATTCCTCAACTCTTCAAATTTGCTTAATTTATTCTTTAGACGAAGTTATGGTTATAGAAGTAATATCTTCTGATTTATTAAGCATAAGCATCGCCATTTGTTTTTCTTTCTTAAATATTATCATTTTCTGAGTTCCGGCATCCATCTTGTTTTGAAGTTTCCAGCCTTTGGCTGCCATTTCTTTTTCATATTCAGCAAGAATCGATGAAACAGAATCCTTACTTTCCATATTCAAAGCCATGCCATTTGGAACCTCTGCAGATGAAATCAATTTTGCATTTTTATATATGTAAATATCTGCCGGGAAATTGTCTGGAATTTTTGCAAACTCGCCGGACGCAACCTTTACACCTTCGTTATCAATATTAACTTCGTAACCTTTTTCGGTTACTTTTACATCTTCAACAACATCAGTAGATTTGCTGCAACCTGCAATCATAATAAACACAGTTAACAAACATAAAATTTTATACATAAAACATCCTTTCTTATTTATACTTTTATTTTTTATTTTCTTCGCTTCTTATTTTCCGTTGAATTTTGTTTACCTTTATTATTCCAAACGGCAATAAAATTCCATAAGGAATCCACATTAGATAATTATAAGGCCTTGGCAGAAAAAATATTAATCCAAGAAAAATTAACAAACCAATCCAGAATATTATGTTTGCATTAATCATAAAGACACGCTCTTTTTTACTGTTTGTATTTTTTATGCTAAAATATACTCCGACTGCAGCGCCGGCTAAACCAATCAATCCACCAATTAAGGCATAGAAATATCCAGAATTCATACCCCACCTCCAAACAGGCAAAATATATCACCAGCATCCTTTTTATCAAAACAAATCTAACAAAAATTTAATGATATTCTAATCAACAATGCATCTACCCGTAATACTTAAAAAATCATGATAAAACTTATAATGAAAAAATTGATAATTGTTTTGCCATTTATTATTATATCTACAATATTTTCAATGAACATGAGCGCAAAAACTAACAATGAATTGAAACAGCTTGGCTGGAATGAAGATAATTTTAAAATTGTAAAAAAATGGTTTAAAGATTTAAACAATTATAACTTAGAAGAACTTTTGGTGCTTGTCGACTGCGATAACACAGTTTGGGCAGGAGATGTTGCAGATGCAGTATTTTTAACAGCCGTAAAAAATAAATTTGTAACATGGTCGAATGCGCCTGTTCTTACAGACTATCCTTTTCAAAAAAAATCCACATCACCTTTTGATTATTATGAACATTTATATTCGATAAATCCAACTTTGGCATACAATTATGTTGCTCAAGCGTTTGCAGGCATTACCATTTCAAAAACATATGAAATTTTTAAAATTGCGTACGAACAACCTGATTTTCCCAAACCGTACAAAGAAATGGAAAATATTTTAACAGCATTGCAAAATTCTGGCATTATTGTTGGATATGTTTCTGCAAGCCCTATATTCATGGTGGCACCAATGCTTGA
>CAZLIX010000105.1:0-1958 GCA_964559795.1 Microcaldota archaeon | reverse complement strand
ACTGTTCTATGAACGGGAAAGACCACTGCTGCTGGTACTTTTATACTAATTATTTAAAATCAATTATTCATAGTTTAAAGCTTTTTATATCTTACAGCTACATTATAAATATTAGACCTTGCAGGCACACATTCTTTAGCTAATGCCGCAGTTTCAAACATAAGATTAATTGATCTAAGACTAGGGGCTAAAAATAATTTTTGTATTTCTAAAATGGCATCAGACCCTAATTCTCTTTCTGCTAGACCCTCTGCTAAAGTATATGTTGAAGCAAAAAGATCATATGCCGTCAAAATAAGATTTGAAGACTGATAATCAGATAAAATAATATTTTTATTCTCACGATACAAATATCTGCCAATAGAATGCATTGTTTTTTCAAAATATTTTATATCAGATGCGCTAAATGTTGAAGGCGCTTTGAAATATATTTGTTCGGCATTGATTTCAGATTCCATTATCTTTTGCTTTACTTCAAATAATAATTCCGGATTTCCTGGAATAAATTCTACTGATCGTATTTCTTTAATAATATTTTCATCTGAGGTATCGGATAAATTTTTCATAACATTTCCTCTTAATATACTAAGAGCATTGCGTACTTGATCATTCGAATTAGAATATTTTTTTGCAAGCATTTTTGAAAACGCAATAAAATCATTTAATATTTTATCTCTCGATAATGATTCGCCTGATATAGCTTTAGAAAAGATTATCTCATCCATTATTATTTGTTGTTTTAATGATTCAAGTATATTTTTATTACACCTTGCCCTTTCATAAAAATCAAAAGCAAGCGCCCATTTAAGCTCATTTAATTCATCAATATTATAGATAAAAGAGGTTTGGCTAAAAATATCTAACGTTGTTTCAAAAGGATCATTTTTTGGTAAACCCCTCATAGAATGATATAATATATTTCCTGCCAAAATAGCATTTTCATAGGGATTTATATGAGGAAGAAGATCTAGTAGAGAATTATAAATGGCAGGCAAAGGATTTTCATCAAAAAGCCGTTTAAATTCTAAAATATTGATTTCTTTTTTTGGAATTCTTATTCTTGGAATTGTTTTATCATATACTCTTTCAAGATTATCTAAAATAGCAATAGAAAGTGTAGTTGGAGCGTCTGTTTGCAAAGATGCAGCTCTTAATAAAATGTCCGCCCCAACACCATATTTTTCATTTATGCTGCCAAAAAGAGAATTGATATCATTCCCGAAATACCATTGATAGAGTTTTTCCTTTCCTATACCTGATGCAACTTTTTGCCCAAGCTCTAGAAAATTAACAGATTCTAAATCCATTTTCATATTAGAAAATAATAAATTAAATATTTCCCCTGCAATTATATTTGTTGATGCTTCAGACAAAGTATTTAAAAAATCATTTAGTTTAGCATTCTTTTTATTAACAAAAAATAATGCGTGTGCTGTTTCATGAATAAATAAAAGTAATTTTCTGCTTTTATCCAAGCTCTTTACTTTATCATAATTGAAATATATATTGCCAGAAAAATAGCAACCACAAGCATCATGTGAAAACATTGCCTGATATTTTTCTTTCGGCAAAATAAAAACCTCTGGGATTTGAATATTTTTAGAATCTCTAAAATAATCCTGATATAAAATTATCATAAAGTTATAAAGTGCTTCTTGGGCATTTGCCAGATTTTCTGAATTTTTAAAATTTAAATGCGCAAGTCTCTTTTTGCACAATTCATAATATTTCTGTGCAGACAGACCTCTAAAATCCAATAATGCAATTAAATCCTTACTCTCTTTCATATTACTAAACATGGCCATTCGTAGTACAACTTGCTGTCCAACACCGACAATGCACTCTTCTATTTTTTGTTCATCTTTTTGTTTTATTTTTGACTTTGTATTTTTCGCTCTTTTTAAAAAATCAAACGCAGTTTCTCCATTTATTTTTCCAGTTTTATTTGCACGAAAATA
>CAZLIX010000104.1:0-1960 GCA_964559795.1 Microcaldota archaeon | reverse complement strand
CCTTATTAATTTTCCAATTTAATAGATAAAGGCGAAAAAAACAAAATTGGTTTTTAGCATAAAATAACAATAAAAACAACAAATAAAATAAGCCGTAAGGTTTTTTAAAATTCACAATATAAAATAAAAGAGTATTATAAAGAAATAGATGAAGAAAAAATAATAAAAGAAGGAAAAGAATTTCTTGAAAAAGAGCTCGGACTTTCCGTAATTGTTGAAAACGAGGAAAATTCTAAAAATGAAAAGGCAAAAAAAGCATTTCCTCAAAAGCCTGCGATAGTACTTGCGTGAAATTATGATTTATTTAAAGGTTGTAAAAAAAGAGGCTGAGAAAACCAGAATAATGCTTATGGAAGAAAATAATTTTAAGAAGGGATATAAAATAAAATCTGATGAAAAATTCGTCTATTTTCCAATCCTAAAAAAAACGAAAGGAAAAATTGTTGAAATAAACGGAGAACTGGATGAACGACCTAAAAAATTAGGGGAAATTTTACAAAAAAAATTGACTAAAAAAGAACTTGAAGAACTAACAACATCATACGATATGCTGGGGGATATTTTAATAATTGAAATGCCAGAAAAACTTGAAAGAAAAGAGAAAATAATTGCAGAGGGAATTTTAAAGGTGCATCCAAATATCAAAACGGTTGTAAAAAAATTCGGACCTGTTGAAGGAATATTTAGGACAAGAAAAATGAAAGTAATTGCAGGGGAAAATAAAAAAGAAACTATTCATAAGGAACATAACTGCAAATTTAAACTTGATGTTGAAAAGGCATATTATTCTGTAAGGCTTTCAGGAGAGCGAAAAAGAATAGAGGAGCTCGCAGGGCCCAAAGAAAAAATACTTGCGCTTTTTGCAGGGGTTGGACCCTACCCTATAATTATCGGAAAACGCCATCCGAAAACAAAAATTGCGGCAATTGAGCTTAATCCTGATGCAGTTTATTATATGAAAGAAAATATCAAATTGAATAAAATAAAAAACATTGAAGCAATAGAAGGGGATGTAAATATAATTGTGCCTAAAAGATTTAGAAATTGGGCAGACAGGATAATTATGCCCCTTCCAAAAAGCTCATCGGATTTTTTGGAAAGTGCAATAATTGGTGCAAAACATACAGGAATTGTTCATTTTTATTTATTTGTTGGTGCAAAAGAGCCGTTTTTAGATGCTAAAAAAACAATTAAAGAAAAATGCAAAAAATTAGGGGTTGGATTTAAAATAAAACGGCAAAAAGTTTTGAGAAGCTATGCAAAAGATATTGTCCAGGTTGTAATTGATTTTGAAGTTTTAAAAAAGTAGTAATTTATGGCAATAAGTAACATTTTTAAATTGTTTTATAAAAAATAATAATGTGGTTAAATGAGAGTTAAATCAAATACGTCCAGCGATAGTAAATGCGTTGTTTTAAATAAAAAACCTCTAAAAGAAACAGAAAAAACAAAAGAAACGTTCTTTATATATGATGCAATAAACTCGCCAAATAAAAATATTAGAATATATGCCGTAAGGCAACTAAAAGGAAATATTTCGGCGCTAAATGAAGTAATATTGAAAACAGGTTATAATGATTCAAAATGTACTGCGATTAATATTTTAGCAGAAGACATTGATTTAATAAAAGATAATACTGTATTAAGGCATATTGCAAAAGACTGCATATCAAAAGAAAAAAGGATTGCAGCAATAGAAAAACTTCAAAATGAATCTGACTTAGTTTATATTGCAAAATATACTTTTTTTGAAGATACTGGACTTTATATAGTTAAAATGCTAAAAGAAAATAAAAAATGCCTTATAGACATTTCAAAATACACGCTACGCAAAACAGTTTGCATTAGAGCAGTTGAAGAATTAAAAGAAGATATTGATTCTTTGGGAAAAATCGCAATGCAGGATTTTGTTGAAACCAGACTGTATGCAATTGAAATTTTATCTAAAAAAATTAATGAT
>CAZLIX010000103.1:0-2064 GCA_964559795.1 Microcaldota archaeon | reverse complement strand
CAGAGCAATACAAAATTAGTTATATTGGAAAAAAATCAGATGATATCGATGTTCTTGCAATTTTAGAAGAGTTACAAGAAGGCATGGGTAAAGATGAAATTCAAAATACTATTTTCAACTATTCAAAGAAAAACAATTTGCAGGCAAAAGAAATTTTCCAAAAGCTTTATGTTGCATTAATTGGAAAAGAAAAAGGGCCAAAGCTTGGAAATTTGATTTACACCCTTGGGGTTAAAAAGGTAAAAAAAGACCTTTTTGGCAAGTAATATAAATATTTTGAATTTCTATTTTATTATGGAAATCATATCCATCCAAAAAAGTCCGCAATTGGCAAAAGAAAAATTATTGTCAGCTCTTGAAAAAGGAAAAATAATAATTTATCCAACAGACACCTGCTATGGGATAGGTGGAAATGCCCTTGAAAAAAAAGTGGTTGATAAAATATATAAAATAAAAAACAGGAAAAAAAGCAATCCGGTCTCAGTAATTTTCGGGGATATACAATTTGCAGAAAATTTTTGCATAATCTCTCCGGCAGAAAAGAAAAAAATAAAAAAATATCTTCCAGGTCCTTATACCCTTCTTTTAAGAAGGAATAAAAAAAGAATTCTAGTAGGCAATAAGACAAGGCTTGGAGTTAGAATTCCAAAATATCCTTTTTTACAAGATGCAATGAAAGATATAAGCACCCCATTAATTACTACCAGTGCAAATCTAAGCGGCGATTTGAAAACGCCTACAAAAATAGATGAAATTTCAAAAGAAATTTTAAGAAAAGCGGATTTGGTTTTGGATGGTGGTGAAACCGAATATAAAATTCCATCAACAATAATAGATTTACCTACAGGAAAGATACTACGTGATTTTTCAAAGACAAAGATTTAAAAATTATAAAATAGATTGGTTTAAATGGTGCGATCATGCCTGAATTGAAAAGACATATAAGGTGTTCAAATTGCAAAAATGAGTCTGAATTTATATAAAGCTCAAATTTAATTTTAGATGAAATAACAATTAGTGGAAAATGCCCTCATTGTTCAAGCTCAATACAGATAAATTTTAATGTAATTGGGCAGGAAAGTTCCCAGAGCCAAGTGCAATCAAAAACAGAGGAAACTTCTAAAGGATTGGAATTAGAAGAGGATTTTTTTGGAAATGATCTTCTCGGAAGCGTTGGCAATTCAGATATAAAAGACATTATTGAAGATGAGGAATATTAAAAATCTGCGTTATTGAGCTAAGCAGATAATCTGGTTTTTCTTCTTCTCTTAATTTTAATACATCTTCCTTTTTTGAAATTCCTGTCAGTACAAGAGCTGATTTTATATTTGCTCTTTTTGCAAGAAAAACATCGGTTTCTAATCTGTCTCCAATTAAAAGGATTTCATCTCTTTTTGAATTTGAATTATGCACTATCATATCTAGCAAATATGTGTTTGGTTTTCCAATTACATGTGGTTCTTTTTTTGAGCAGTATGCAACTGATGAAACAATTGAGCCTGCACCAGGCATAATAAGATTATTTTCAACAGGGAATGTGCAATCAACATTTGTTGCAATAAATTTTGCTCCATTTAGTATATTACTCAAAGCAATGCTTAATTTTTTATATGTAAATTCCCTGTCAAGCCCAACAACAACAAAATCCGCGTTTTTATCTGTAAGATAAGCGCCAAAAGATGTCAATTCCTCTTTTAGTCCTGTTTCTCCGATGCAATAAACCGATGGATTTTTCTTTGCTGATGAGATATATTTTCCAACCCCATATGAACTGGTATATACTTCATCATCCTCAACTTCAAAGCCAAATAATCTCAATTTTTTTGCCCGCCCTGTTCTTGAAAGCGTTCCTGCATTTGTAAGAAAGTAAGTTTTTATACCCATTGACTTTAATTTTTTTATTGTTTCAACAGAGCCGGAAATCAGTTCATTTCCTCTGTATAAAACCCCATCCAAATCAAAAATAATTGTTTTTATTGGCATACGATTAAATTAAAAGAGATATTCTTTTAATTAATAGCAATGAAAGTTGCTTGTCTTTTTTCAGGAGGAAAGGATAGTTGC
>CAZLIX010000102.1:0-2133 GCA_964559795.1 Microcaldota archaeon | reverse complement strand
TCATTTAATTCTTTTGCAGAAATTAAATCCCTTGAATCAACGCCATTCATTGCATCATAAATACTTTTTATAAACCAATTTTGGTATTTTTTTGAAGTTTTAAGAAAAGTTCCTCCCATTATTATTACTTCGCATTTATCTGTTGAATGCCCATTTATCTTAAATTGATTTAATCTTGTTTTTACCTGTATTTTTGGATCAAAATTTGATTCTCTTGCCCTTAATGCAGCAGGTTCAAACCCAGTATAGCTTTTAGGAGCTTTCCCAGTGTATGGACAGTAGATGCAATTAAAATTACACGAATCCTGAGGCCTGATCATAACTGCAACAGGACTTACCCCAGAAGAGGTCCTCATCGGCTTTCTTTTTAAAAGAGAGATCAGTTTTTTGGTTTTTTTGCTTTTTGGAATCGCAGAAAGTATTTGGCTATTTTTTGGAATAGAACTCAATTTATATTTTTTTGAAATTTCATTTTTTAATTCAATTATGTTTTTTTCTCCGGAAATTAGTCTTTTCACTATCTCATTTATTGCATTATTGGAAGGCATTTGAAAAAATCACCATAAATTTGATAAAAGGCCCATCATTGCAAAAATAGGTTCTTGCAGTATTGGAAAAATAATTGTTCCATGATTTACTGCTTTAAAATCATTAAAAAGATTTGTGCTGACATCAAGTTCAAGCTTTTGTTTTTTAATAATAAGGCTGCTTGATTGTGATTCTACCACAATAGTTGGAGTAATTTTTTCCTGCTCATTTTCAACAATTTCATAAACAATTGTTTTTGAAGAAAATTCTGGAACATATATTGTTTTTATAAAATTCCATCTGGGGGTATCTTCTGTCCTTACTTCAAAAACATCGCTGGCTCCTCCTTTGTTTACAACAGTTATATAAAATCTTGCAGGCTGACCTGCACCGGCAGATATTTTTTTTGGCTCTATACTTACATCCATAATATCATGAAGAATTTCAATTTTTCCAATAAATTCAACAGTACCTATACTCTCTGCATTATCTTCATCGATTACTTTTATTTTTACATAATATGTTCCTTCTTTTTCATTATCAAAAGAGGTAATTGTTATTTGCATTGGATCCTCATATAATTTACTTGAAGTGCTTTTCCAACCCTGCGGAATTTCTGAAACTTCCATTAAATCATAATGTCCTTTATATTCTTCTCCTTCATAAACCCAAGGATTTACTTCAACATAAAAAGTCTGGCCAGGCCCAATTTTTGCAAGAAAAACCTCATCTCCATTATTTATCTGAGTTTGAGAAGGAGATAACATTTCAATTGAAAAAAAAGCAGAACAAACACACAGTAAGACAAAAATATATTTTGATTTCATAGAATTTCATACTCATTATATATTTAAAATGTTTATCCTTTTTGAAATAATGCAAAAATTATGGTAAGATTTTTATAAGATGAGGGATAAACATATTTTATGGATAAAGAATATATCGGCACGATTATTTCAACAGACCAAAGCCCGTCTACATCGATATTTTCATTTGTAATAAGCCCTAGTGAAAATAAGAAAATAAAAAAAGGGCAGTACATACAAACTTTAGGAGAATTTGGAATTATTTTTGGCTATGTTAACGAAATTTACAGGGCAAATAGGTATTTTGAAAGAGCGGAAAGCGTCGCAGAATATGAAAAATCAGGCTCTTTTGATGAAAGTTTCCCTCATCAAAACTGGGAACATATGATTGCAGAAACGAAAATACTCGGAACGTTTGAAAATGATAGGCTTTTGAGGACATTTAGCCCCCCAAAACCTGGAACTAGGGTTTTTTCTGCAGAGGAAACATTATTAAAAAAATTTTTGGGATTTAAAGATGGGGAATTAAATCTTGGATCTCTCCAAAATCATAATATCCCGGCAACAATTGAATTAACAAAGCTTATACAAAAGCATATTGCAATTCTTGCAATGAGCGGAGCTGGAAAATCCCATTTTGCATCAGTAATGATTGAAGAGATACTTTCAAGAAAAAAAGAAATGGGCAGAATTGCAACAATAATTGTTGATATACATGGGGAATATATTGGTTTTGCAAATGATGAAAAATACTCAAAACAAGTAAAAATAGTCCAAGGATCTGAAATAAAAATCCCAT
>CAZLIX010000101.1:0-2260 GCA_964559795.1 Microcaldota archaeon | reverse complement strand
ATAAAAAAAGAAAGGCTTTCATTTCCCCAAATTTATGAAAGGGTGTGCAATGTTTCAGGAAAAAATCCGTGTGAAAAATCAGTATATTACCATCTTTTAAAATTAAAAGAAATAGGCTTTGTAAAAAATAGGAAAAAAGAATATTTTCTAACAGAAGAAGAGCTTTCTTTAGGGGAATTTTTAAATCTGTTTTATTCTAATAGGATAAATCCTGCCATTGAAAAAATAAAGCAGGTTTCAGAAATGCTTGAAAATTCCATATAGGTGAAAATATGAATGAGTTTAGCGGTTTTTACAAAAAATCAGTAAAGGAAAGATTATCCATATTAAAATTAAAATACGGCCTTTCAGAAGAAGAGCTATCTGCCATTGAAAATTCAGGTTCTTTAAAATTGGATGTTGCAGATAGGATGATTGAAAATGTAATAGGCGCAGTTCATCTTCCGCTTGGCGTTGCGACAAATTTTGTAATAAATGGAAAAGAAAAAATAATCCCAATGGCATTAGAAGAGCCATCTGTAATTGCAGCAGCATCAAATGCTGCAAAACTATGTCTTCCCGAAGGATTTATTGCATCCGCAGACGAGCCTGTGATGATAGGCCAAATACAACTTGTAGATATTAATAATACAAAAAAAGCAATTGAGCTTTTTAAGAAAAATAAAAAAGAGATTTTTGGTTATGCAAAACAATTTGCATCAGATATGGAAAAATACGGCGGAGGCCTTGTTGATATTTCTTTAAGAGAGCTTGATACGATAAGAGGAAAAATGCTCATATTTGAGGCATCAATTAATGTTTGCGATGCAATGGGCGCAAATACAATAAATACTGTTTTAGAGAAAACATCTCCTTTCCTTACAAGCCTTATTGGAGGAAGAACAAGGCTTAGAATACTTACAAATTTGGCAATAAAACGAAAAGCAAAGGCATCTGCAATTTGGAAAAAGGAAATTTTAGGAGAGGATGCAGTTGAGGGAATTTTAGATGGTTATGCATTCGCAAAAGCAGACATATACAGATGCGCGACAAATAACAAGGGCATAATGAACGGTATGGATGCGGTTGCAATTGCAACAGGCAACGATTGGAGGGCAGTTGAGGCAGGTTCCCATTCATATGCTTCAATGGAAGGATATAAGCCTCTTGCAAATTATAAAAAAACAAAAGAAGGGGACATATATGGGGAAATTGAAATTCCTTTATCTGTTGGAACAATTGGAGGGGCAATATCAACCCTTCCTCAAACAAAGACAATATTTAAAATAATGGAAACAAGATCTTCAAAAGATCTTTCTATGGCAATGGCATGCATAGGCCTTGCAAATAATTTTGCAGCACTAAAAGCTCTTTCAACAGAAGGGATCCAAAAAGGCCATATGGGCCTTCATGCAAGAAATATCTGCGTAATGGCAGGCGCAAAAACAGCAAATGAAATAGATACTCTTACAAAAATACTTACAAAGGAAAATAACTTTTCCCTTTCATTTGCAAAAGAAAAATTGGAGGAAATGAGAAAATGATATTTTATATTTCAATTTTTGTATTTTCATTTTTAGTTGCATTTGTTTTTTTGCATTTTTTAATCCCGCGGCTAAAAAGATTCGGGATAATTGGAAAAGATGTTAATAAGCCAGACAGGCCAGAAGTTGCAGAAATGGGCGGTTTTGCAATTGTTGCAGGATTTTCAGCAGGAATTTTATTGGCCGTTTTTTTTAATACTTTTTTTGGATTTGAATTTAATCTTATATTTATCCTTGCATCCCTTTTGACAATATATGTAATCTCGTTTATTGGTATTTTGGACGATCTTTTAGATATTCCCCAATGGCTTAAGGCAATACTTCCTCTCTTTGCTGCAGTTCCTTTAATTGCAGTTGAAGCAGCAGGAAGCACTTCTATGCTCATTCCTTTTTTAGGGCAGATCGATTTTGGGATATTTTATATTTTGCTTTTAATTCCGATAGGTGTTGCGGTTTCATCGAACCTTACAAATATGTTTGCAGGTTTTAACGGAATGGAAGCCGGGATGGGGATACTTATCTTTTTGTTTGCTTCAATAATTGCATTTTTAACTGGAGAAACAGGCTCTTTTATTTTATTTATCCCAATGATTGCAGCTCTTCTTGCATTTCTTTATTTTAATTGGTATCCTGCAAGGATATTCCCAGGGGATATTGGAAACCTTACAATAGGGGCAATTCTTGCATGCGGTGCAATAATTGGAAATATGGAAACAATCGGTGCTATTCTTTTAATT
>CAZLIX010000100.1:0-2330 GCA_964559795.1 Microcaldota archaeon | reverse complement strand
TGCAGGATGCCTTGGAATAAATGAAAAAAAAATAAGAAAGATTGCTCCAAATTGCGTAATTATTTATCCTTTGGCAATAGGGAATATTTATTCTGCTTTAAAAGACTGTGCCAATAAAAAAAGTGCAACATATAAAGTTTCAGAAAATAAGGAATCTTTAAAAAAGAAATTAACATTCCCCATACTTCGTATTTCTATTCAGGAAGGATGTATTGGAAATTGCAATTTCTGTCAGACCAAATTTGCAAGGCCAAAGCTTGTGAGCTATAATGAAAACAGGATTCTTGGCTGGACTAAAAGCGGAGTTGAATTAGGTGCAAAAGAAATCCAGCTCACAGGAATGGATCTTGGAGCGTATGGCCTTGAAAGAAAAGAAGATTTAATCCCCCTTTTAGAAAAACTCGAAAAAATAGAAGGAGATTTTAAAATACGTCTTGGAATGATAAATCCAACACATGCAAAAAGAATGATAATAAACCTTATAAAAAATCTGAAAAAAGAGAAATTCTATAAGTTTATTCACATCCCAGTTCAAACAGGATCAGAAAAAGTATGCAAGGAAATGAATAGAACCCATACAGTTTTAGATTTTATATATTGCGTAAAAAAACTTAGAAAAGAAATTCCAGATATCACTATTGCAACAGATATCATTATAGGCTATCCTACTGAAAATGAATCTGATTTTAAAAAAACAATTTCACTAATTAAAAAAATCAAGCCTGATATTGTAAATATCTCAAAATTTACCCCAAGGGATGGAACTTATGCAAAAACCCTTAAACAGCTTGACTCAAAAACAGTGAAAAAAAGAACAGAGCTTATTGCAAAACTATGCAAAAAGATAGCATTTGAAAAAAATCAAAAGCTGATAGGAAAAAAATATAATGTGATAATTACAGAAAAACAAAAAGATTTCACAGGAAGAAATGAAAATTATAAGCAGGTTATTGTAAAAGGTTTTAAAGTAGCGCTTGGAGAAAAGATAAAAGTTAAAATAATTGATGCAAACCATGGCTCTTTAATTGCTAAAATTGCCTAATACAAAACCAACTTTTATAAACATTATTTTGTTTACTCCTATTAATGGTTACAGATAAGACCTTTACAACTGAAAAATGGTCAAATAAGACTATGTTTATAATTGCAGCAATAGCTTCTGCAGTAGGAGTTGGAAATATCTGGCGCTATCCTTATCTAGTTTCCCAAAATGGCGGAGGCTCTTTTATAATTCCATATCTTTTTGCAGTAATATTTGTAGGCGCGCCCCTAATGTTTCTTGAATTTTTTATGGGCTCAAAAATGCAAAAAACCCCCTTTAATATTTTCAGGCAGATTTCAAAAAAATATGCTTTTTTAGGATATATTCCGATATTGCTTAATTTTCTAATAATCTCTTATTACGTTGTAGTTACAGGCTGGACGCTTTCTTATTTTATTTTGAGTTTTTCTGGAAATATTACACTATTTTCAGAATACTCTTCAACTGATTTATCTATTTTATCAACACTTGCAGTAATTGCAATCATATTTTTGGTAATGAGACTTAAAATAACAAAAGGTCTTGAAAAAATAAATAAGTTTTGCGTTCCAATACTCGTAGTTTCCCTTTTGTTATTATTTATAGGAGCAATCTATACATACGGTTATGAGCCTGCGCTTAATTTTTATACGCAAATAAATCCAGACTATCTTTTTAATGTAAATACCTGGATTCTTGCATTCTCTCAGGCATTTTTTTCACTAAGCGTTGGAATATGCGTGATGCTAACATATGGAGGATATGTAAAAGGAAAAATAGATTCACTAAATTCTACTATGGTAGTTTCTATAGTAGATACCCTAATAGCTCTTTTTGCAGGATTTATGATAATTACCCTTGCACTTGGAGATGGCATCCCTCTTTCCACAGGACCTTCGCTTGCATTTGATGCACTCCCAACAGCGCTTCAAACAATTCCATTTTCAGAATTTGCGCTTCCGATTTTTTTCCTTCTTTTATTTAGCGCAGCATTAACTTCTGCGCTTTCAATGATGGAAGCACCAATTACACTTCTTGAAGATAGGTTTTTATTGGACAGGAAAAAATCCGTTTTAATCCTTTCAATTCTTTTAATTTTTGCATCATTTCCATCAGCATTAAGCTATTCGAAATACAATTTTGAAATATTTGAAATGCCATTTTTGGATTTTGTAGATGGTGTGCTTGTAAGCCATTTATTCCCATTTGCAATATTGATAACGGTTCTTTTATTGTCTTGGGCATATAAGGACTTTGAAAAAGAAATAACCAAAATTTTCGGAAAAAAATTTTCAAAAATTTTCATATT
>CAZLIX010000099.1:0-2447 GCA_964559795.1 Microcaldota archaeon | reverse complement strand
CAGTTTTGAATGCACTAATGGAGTTCTTTGGGCAGCTATTTGTTTTGAAAACATTATATAATATAGTTAATAATTATGTTTTTAAATGTATCCTTGCATTTTTTAATTCTGATATATCTCTAGATCCTGTGAGAAAACAGCATATTTTAATTTGAATAATCCATTCCTCTAAAAGAGAGGATAATTTTCCAGAAGTTAATGCCTTTAAAAATGGGTATGCAGCGCCAGATAAGTCAGCGCCAAGTGCAATTGATTTTGCGCAGTCTATTCCATTTCTAATTCCGCCGCTTGCGATTAAAGGGAGTATACCTTTGCATTCAAGAATACTTTCAACTGTTGGAATCCCCCAATCCTCAAAGCCTTGCACAGAATTTCCCCTTAAATATTCGACTTTGCTCCAAGAGCTTCCTCCTGAACCTGCAACATCAATATAGCTAACTCCTGCATCTTTCAATTTTATTGCAGTGCGCCTATCTATTCCTGCCCCTGTTTCTTTTACAATTACTGGGACTGAAAATGAACTACACAAATCTTCTATTTTTTTTAAAATTCCAGAAAAATCCTTATCTCCTTCTGGTTGAATTATTTCCTGCAGGGGATTTAAATGAATGGCAATGGCATCTGCCTCTATTTTTGAAATCATCCATTCAAAATCATTTTTATTATATTTTTTTAGCTGAAATGCCCCAATATTTCCAATGATTGGAATATCTGGTGCAACATCGCGTACAAGATAGCTCTTATCTTCCCTATTTTCAAGCATTGCTCTTTGAGACCCAAGGCCAAATGGAATATTAAATTGCTGAGCAATTTTTGCAAGAGAGGAATTTATTTTTGATGCCTGCGGAAACCCACCGGTCATTGCCTCTATTATAATAGGATAGTTTATTTTCTTTTCAAGAAAATTTGTTGAAAGGTTTATTTTATCGAAATCAATTTCAGGAAGGGCATTATGAATAAATTCTATTTTTTCAAACCCTGCTGATTTTGAATATTGGATATTATTAGATAAAACACTCTCGATATGCTCTTGTTTTCTTTTTTCTATTTTTTTCATAGGATTCTACCTTGCAAGAGGATATCGTTCCATATACATATGAATGTTAAGTATTATAAGAAATGGAAGAATAAAAAGGCAGTTTACAAGCATTGTAAGATAGCCTCCGAAAACAGAACCAAATAAAAAGAATAAAATTAATTCTGTAATTGAGATTGCAATGATGCCAAAAACTATCCATAAAAATACAAGAACAGGTTTTTTTATTATAAATTTTATTGAAGTCAGTAATGAATTAAATGTGTCTTTTTCATCGATAACTACCGCAGGCGGAACAAAAAAGAACATTATGGAGAATATTCCCATCAAAAGAGGGTAGAGAATATTTTGAAAATCAAGCCCATAGGTAAATAACTGTAAAAATAAGGTGATTACTTTTAAAAGCACCAAAAGAATAAATATTTTAAGCGTATATTTTGCAATTGATTTTATATTTTCAGTCTTTGTTTTTACCTGTGTCCTTTTTTCTTTAATTAAAAGATTTAAATTTGTTAGAGTATACGCAACGATTAAAATGGAAAGGATATAGCTTATAACAGTTATGCTTATTGAAAATAAATCCATTTCAGGAAGGCTTCCTGTTCTAATTAAAACGCTTCCTGCGGCAAGATAGGATGGCGCAGGCACAAGCCAGCTTACGAGAAATGCGACAAAAAGCGGAATTGAAAATAAAACTACAATTGCAAATTTATTTTGATAAAACTTCCATGCGTGTTCAAAAACTCTTTTCATAATTAAAATAGTATATAATTGTTTTTAAACATTTCTTTGGGATTTTTCAT
The DNA here is from genome assembly GCA_964559795.1 of Microcaldota archaeon. GTDB lineage: Archaea > Micrarchaeota > Micrarchaeia > Anstonellales > Bilamarchaeaceae > JAQTSF01. Next base: position 608 of record CAZLIX010000099.1, on the reverse strand, counting down.
ATGAAAAATCTATTTTTTTTATTCCTTTTTGAATGTTATAGAAGTTTTTTATTTCAATATCTGCAACAGATTTTTCATTTTTGTATTTTCCGGTAAGAAGCCGTATTGTTTTCATCCCTGCTTTTTTTGCATATAATATGTCTTTTTCAGGGTTATCCCCAACCATGAGACATTCTTCGGGTTTTGCACCAGTTAGTTTAATTATTTTTTTATAAAAATTAGTGCTTTTTTTTATTTTTAATTCTTCTGAAATAAAAACGCTATCAAAAAATAAAGCAATTTTTAGTCTTATAAGCTTATCCCATTGTTTTACTCCTGAACCTTCGCTTGCAATATATATCTTATATTTGTCCCTTATCTTAAGCAGTGTTCTTGGAACCGCAGGATAAGGAAAAATGGAATTTTTTGTTGAGTGATATGCCGCTATTGCTGATGCAATATATTTTGATTTATGATCTATATTCAATTTATCAATAAGTATATCAAAATGATTTGGATAGTTTGGACCTTTTTCATTTATTATTTTTTTTAAAAGAAGATATAATTTATGTGGATTTTTATTTAGACCTATTTCAATCATTGCATTTATTGCGTTTTTCCTTGCCATT
>CAZLIX010000098.1:0-2454 GCA_964559795.1 Microcaldota archaeon | reverse complement strand
TAGAGAGGAAAAGTATCTTTTAAATTCTGGGTTTAATTTCAAAAGTAATTCATTATAAGTATAAATTTTATCAAAGTCCCCCATATTTGGAATGATATGCCCAGACAATAATTCAAGTGCAGTTGTTTTTCCAAGACCGTTTTTTCCAACAAGTGAAATCGCGCCTTTTGCATCCTCAATTGGAATTGGAAGGCCATATAACCTAAATGAATTTTCACCATATTGATAAATAGGAGAACCTAAATCTTTTGAAAGATTAATTATTTTTATGCATGAAACAGGGCATCTTTTAGGACATATTCCACAACCAACGCATAATTCTTCAGAAATTATAGGATAGCCTTCTTTATCTTTTATTATGCATTCTTTTCCCATCCTGTTTACTGGGCACACGTGAATACAAGCATAACCGCAAACTTCTTTTGTGCATAAGGATCTATCAAGCACTGCTATTCTTCCTGACTTCATAGAAATAGAAAATATAGAGAAGGTATTTAAAATTAATCTTGTAATTTTATACAAGAAATCTATATACAAAAAAACCTAGAGGTGAAATAAATGACAGAAGAAAATACAGAACACACGGAAAAAAGAGTAATGAAAAGAGAGGACAACACCGTCTTTGTCGGAAAAAAAGGAGTTATGGGATATGTTTTGGCAGTTGTGACACAATTTAACAACGGAGCTCCTGCAGTTACAATTAAGGCAAGGGGAAAATTAATATCAAGGGCAGTTGATGTAGCAGAAATAGTAAAAAATAGATTTATGCCTGAATTAAAAGAAAGAAGCATAATGATTAAAACAGAAGAATTAACTTCTGAAGATGGAAGTATGAACAAGGTTTCTGCAATTGAAATTGTTCTTGGAAAATAATTTCTTATTTTTATTTTTTTTATTTTATAGTGGTGAAAAAATTGGTCGCAATGCTTGATAAAAAAGGGCTTATGCTTGCGGCAATTATGGGATTAATTCTTTTTTTAATAAATATTAATTATTTAATTATAATGCTAAGTTTTTTGTTTCTTTCAGTGATTGTAACAAAACACAGATATTATATGAAAAAGGAAATGGGAATATATGAGCACGAACGAAGCTGGGAAAATGTATTATCAAATGGCACAGGACCGGTAATTTTTGCATTAATTACACCATGGTTTGGAATAATGCCTTATTTATGCTCTATTGCCGCAGTAATGGCAGATAAATTTGCATCAGAACTTGGGGTTTTATCCGCAGATCCTATATCATTAAAAGACTTAAAAAAAGTAAAGCCTGGAACAAGCGGCGCAATAAGCCTTTTTGGAACATTAACCTCTCTTGTGGGCGCAATTATAATTGGGCTTATATCTATGGTATTATTTAATCTTCCAATGAGCAGTGTATTAATTATAGGAGTTATAGGATTTATAGGTTCAATGATAGATAGCATTTTTGGAATATTTGAAGAGATGAAAATAGGAACGAAGGGAACTACAAATTTTATATGTTCGATTAGCGCAGGGATTCTTGCAATATTTTTTGTTATGGAGGGAATTATATGAAAGCAGTAATACTTTGCGGAGGAATTGGGGAACGAATGAGGCCTTTAACACTTGAAACTCCAAAGCCACTGTTAAAAATAGGCGGTTTTGCAATTTTGGATTATATTTTTGAAAATCTTAAAAAAAATAAAATAAGTGAAGTAGTGCTTACTGTTGGATATTTAAAAGAAAAAATAATTAATCATTATGGAAGTGGAGAAAAACTAGGCATTAAAATAGAATACTTAAAAGAAGAAGAAAAGAAAAATACTGCAGGCTCAATTCTTCCTTTAAAAGGAAAAATAAACGAGGACTTTGTTGTAATGATGGGCGACCAATTGACAAATATTAATATTGAAAAAATGAAAAAATATCATGAAAAAAACGGTGCAATTGCAACTATCGCTTTAAAGAAAAAAGAATATAAAATAGAATATGGGGTTGTGGAATTAGACGGGCATTTTGTAAAGTGCTTTAAGGAAAAACCTGTTTTAGAAAAATACGTAAATACTGCGATTTACATATTCAAGCCTGAGATATTTAATTATATAAAAGAAAAAGAAGACTTTGCAAAAGATGTGTTTCCAAGGCTTCTTGAAAAGGGGGAAAAAATAGCAGCATACCTCATGGATGATGAATGGGTAGATATTGGAAGGCTCGAAGACTACCAAAAATTAAATGAAAATAAGCAGGAAATTGAAAGAATTAAAAAAATGTTTTAAAATAAAAAAAATATAAAAGTGTAAAAACTCCGACTAAAAACTGAAGGAAAATAAATATAAGAGTAAGATTTTTTTCTGAAACTCCGTTCATTTTTTTCATTAAAAGCTGGGCTAGGCCTCTTACCTTATTGTCAGGAGAATATAACTTTCCATCCTTATATTCACCCCACCAATTTTTTGATGGGAATTTATTGTATAGTTTTATAAAAAAA
>CAZLIX010000097.1:0-2707 GCA_964559795.1 Microcaldota archaeon | reverse complement strand
ACGATATAATTTGTGAGTACATAATCTCATTAAGTAACCCTGGCCCTTCCCATAATTTCTAAGAGCTATTGTTCCAACTATTTTAGTATTGTCAAATGCAATCCAAAAATTTCCCTTATTATTTTGGTATATCTCCTTTATTTTATTTAGATCTGGACGCTTAACACCAGTATGTTTTAGCTCTCTTTCAAGTATACTCAAAATAAATTCGATTGTCTGAGTCTTGTACTCATTTTGATAGTATTTGACTATAATCTTCATATTTTCTCAAATCCTTTTATCTTTTCTAAATTAATCTTTCAATTTAAGATCCAAAGGTAATAATTCAATAAAGTTGCAAGACTTACCCACAATAAATATGGAATTAAAATAATTCCAGCTTTCTTATCAATCTTATAAAACAAAAGAATCGTCCAAAATATTAAAATCCAAAGCAGAATTATAATCAGTAGCGCAAAAAAGATCGAATGAAATCCAAAAAATACAATAGACCAGAGTGCATTTAAGATTAATTGGCCTCCAAATATATAAAACGCTTTTTTATCCTTCAATTTTGAATTATAAACCCAATAAAGACTAATTCCCATCAAAGTATAGAGAACTATCCAAACAGGCGCAAAAACCCAGTTTGGAGGGGTAAATGAAGGCTTTGTTAGAGTTGGATACCATAGGGAAATAGAATCAAATGTAAAAATAGAGCCAATGACTCCTGCAAATTGGCAAATAAGAATTGCAAATATTAGTTCTTTTAATTTAATTTTTATTCAAAACAACCTCATAAAATCGTTTTAAGGTTTTTAATCATATCAAAAACCATTTCAGATAATCCAAATTTATGTTTCCATCCCCAGTCGGAACGGGCGGAAGAATCATCTATGGATTTTGGCCATGAATCTGCAATTTTTTGCCGGAAATCCGGAACGTAATCCATTTCAAATGAAGGAATGTGCTTTTTTATCTCATTGTAAATCTCTTCTGGATCAAAGCTAACAGCAGTTATATTATAGCTTGTTCGAACCTTTATTTTAGAAGAATCAGCCTCCATTAATTGGATAGTTGCCCTAATTGCATCATCCATATACATCATTGGAAGATAGGGTCCTTTTGAAAGAAAGCAATGATACTTTTCATTTTTTATTGCTTTATAAAAAATATCAACTGCATAATCAGTTGTTCCTCCTCCAGGAGGCGTTTTCCAGCTTATAATCCCTGGATACCTAAGGCTTCTTGTATCAATTCCATATTTTATAAAATAATAATTTACTAAAAGTTCTCCTGCAACTTTTGTAACTCCGTACATTGTTGAAGGTTCAAGAACTGTTTTTTGAGGGGTTTTATCCCGAGGCGTTGTAGGGCCAAATGCTGCAATAGAACTGGGCCAAAATATCTTAATTTCCTTTCCTTTTTCTTTAAGCTCTTTTGCAATATCTAAAACATTTTTCAAACTATTCATATTTACTTCATATGCAAGAGAGGGATTTTGTTCTCCTTTTGCAGAAAGAATTCCGACAAGATGATAAATTTCATTTATTTCATATTCAGCAATATATTTTTCAAGAATATCTTTTTTGGTCGCATCTCCAATTACATAAGGTTTAACAACATTTTCAGGAATATTATGATGGTACATTGGAATTACATTTGAATTTCCGTATTTTTCCCTTAATGCAACAACAAGTTCAGAACCTATTTGGCCTGCTGCACCAGTAACTAAAATTTTTTTAGAAGTCATAAAATTCATTTATTTGAAAACCTATTAAATACTTCACTTTCAATATTAAATTGAGGTAATTTAAATGTCAAAAGAGAATTTTTTTAATCTTATAAATAAGGAAATTAAAAGAATAGATGAAACAAAAACAGAAAAAAGGCATGAAAAAATAATTGAAGGATTTGATGAAAATAAACGGGCGATCATAAATGGAAAAAAATATCTTATATTTAATTCAAATGACTATTTAGGATTAAGATTTAATAAAAAAATAAATAAGGCAGAAGAGGAGGCATCAAAAAAATATGGTTCAGGCCCAGGAGCTGTAAGATTTATTTCAGGAACAATGAAGGTTCACAAGGATCTTGAAGCAAAGATTGCAAACTTCCATAAAAGGGAGGATGCGATGATATTTTCATCTGCATTTGCTGCGAATATGGCAGTTTTGCATTGTATTATAAAGGGCCAAAGCAAAACATCATTAATCGATGGGAATACTCTCGTAATTTCGGATGAATTAAACCATAGAAGTATAATTGATGGTATAAGGGTTGCAGGGCTTGCAAAAGAAAATAAGACCATTTTCAAGCATATGGAATTAGACGATTTGGATAAAGTACTAGAACAAAATAAGGGAAAATTCAAAAGGGTTCTTGTAGTTGCAGATGGAGTGTTTAGTATGCTTGGGGAATATATTGATATTGGAAAAATGCAAAAAATAGTAGAAAAATATGATAGTGATTATGAAGAGGGAATCATAAGCGCCATTGATGACAGCCATGGAGTAGGATGCTTTGGAAAAACAGGGAGAGGATGCGAAGAAAAAACTAATGGAAAATGCGATATTTTAATTGGAACTTTGGGAAAAGGATTTGGCTGTGACGGAGGTTACATCACAGGAAAAAAAGCATTAATCGATTATATGAGAGAATCATGCGCAACATAAATATATTAAAACCCGATGAACTGGCGATTCGACTAATTGAACAAATCGGC
>CAZLIX010000096.1:0-2773 GCA_964559795.1 Microcaldota archaeon | reverse complement strand
GGTTCCGTTTTTTAACAAACATTATGCAAATCCGTCCTCCATACACGCTATGGGTATATTGACAAAAAATGCAATTGAGAATGCAAGGAAAAATATTGCCAAATTTATAAATGCAAAAGAAGAGGAAATACTATTTACTTCCGGTGGAACTGAAAGCAACAACCTTGCACTAAAGGGAATTATAACAAAAGAAAAAAACCATATAATTACTTCTGTAATTGAACATCCTGCAATACTTGAAACATGTAAAAGCCTTGAAAAAGAAGGAATAAAAATAAGTTATATTCCAGTAGATAACAATGGTATTGTAAATATAGAAATTTTGGAAAAAGAAATAAGCAAAAACACTGCGCTTGTTTCAATAATGCATGCAAATAATGAAATCGGGACTATCCAGCCTATTGAAAAGATAGGAAAAATATGCAGGAAAAAAGGAGTGCTTTTCCATACGGATGCTGTTCAAACTTTTGGAAAAATTGAAATAGATGTTTCAAAAATAAATATAGATATGCTTTCTGCATCATCCCACAAAATATATGGGCCAAAAGGAGTGGGATTTCTTTATGTAAAAAAAGGGATAAAACTCAGGCCTCTTATAGATGGTGGTGGACAGGAATTTAAAAAAAGGAGCGGAACTGAAAATGTTGCAGGGATTTTAGGATTTTCAAAAGCAGTTGAATTATGCAAAAAAAATATGAAAAATGACAAAAAAAACTCTAAAAAAATAAGGGATTATATTATAAATGAACTTTCTAAAATAGACGGGGCAAAATTAAACGGGCATATTTACAAAAGATTAGATGGAAATGTAAATTTTTGCTTTAGTGGTTTGGAAGGAGAGGCATTAATAACGCTTTTAAGCCAAAAAGGAATATATGTTTCAACTGGAAGTGCGTGCTCTTCTAAAAGCCTTAAATCAAGCTATGTTTTAACATCAATAGGATTAAAACCCGAAGATGCGCACGGATCGATTAGAATTTCAATTGGAAGGGAAAATAGCCTTAAACAGGCAAAGTATCTTGTAAAAATATTAATTAAAATTGTAAAAAAATTGAGGAGGATGAATCCGCTATATGAAAAAGAAAATTAAAATAACTAAGAATATGACTTTTAGTCAGGTTCTGGAAAATTATCCGCAATCGATAGAAGTTTTTATGGGAGAACAACTTTACTGCGCAACATGCCCTATGAAAAGCAAGGAAACTGTTGAACAAGGCTGTATTGTTCACGGAATAGACCCTGATGAATTTATAAAAAAACTAAAGCAAAGATGTGAAAAAGATGGATAATAATTATACAAAAAAAGTGATGGATTTTTTCACAAAGCCAAAAAATATGGGCGAATTAAAAAACGCAGATGGTGTTGGGATAGTTGGAAACAAAGTCTGCGGAGATGTAATGAAAGTATATATAAAGGTTGGAAAAAAGAAAGGCAAAAATAAGGAAATAGAATATGTAAAAGATATAAAATTCAAAACCCTTGGTTGTGTTGCAGCGATTGCAACATCTTCTATGGTAACCCAAATTGCAAAAGGAAAAACATTGGATGATGCACGAAAAATAACAAAAGATGACGTTGCAAAAAGGCTTGGAGGGCTTCCGCCATTAAAAATGCATTGCTCAAACTTATCATCTGAAGCATTAAATGCAGCAATAGATGATTATTATAAACGAAAGAAAAACTAATTTTTCCATCTTTTAAAAAGGGAATTTTTTACCCCTAATCGGTCAAGAATTTTTCCAACAATAAAATCAATAAGATCTCCAATATTTTTTGGGTTATGATAAAACCCTGGTGAAGCTGGAAGAATTATTCCTCCTGCAAGCGTGATTTTTTCCATATTCTTAATAGTTATATAAGAGTAAGGGGTTTCTCTTATTACAAGTATTAATTTTTTTCCTTCCTTTAACGCAACCTCTGCGCATCTTGAAATTAATGTTGAGCCTGTTCCATTTGAAATTTCACCTAGTGTCTTTAAAGAACACGGACAGATAACAACGGCATCTGGCGGATTGGAACCTGATGCAAAAGGACAGGAAAAATCTTCTTCTTCATAATCATATTTTCCAATTGGAGTGTTTTCCTCTTTTGATACTTTTTTTGCCCCTTTACTTACGCATACTAGGCATTTGTGCCCTGAATTTTTTAATACCTGTGCAAGTCGCTTTCCATAAATTATGCCAGATGCGCCGGTAATTCCAAGAAATACTTTCATATTAGTATAATCGTGCAAACTGATTAAAAATATGACTAATTCTTAAAAAAAAAACAACTTAATTTTTAGCAACCTGAATTTAATATCAAATGGCAGCCTATATTAGGATAGCAAAAAATTAATAAATGATAACAGTATAAACGCTATATGCAAATTCTAAAATTAGGCGGAAGCGTTATTACAAAAAAGTTTGATTATATGGAAGCAGATGAAAAAAATATAGAATCTCTTGCAAGAATGCTTGGAGAAAATTATGATCCAAAAATGGAGCTTGTGTTGGTTCATGGAGCAGGTTCGTTTGGGCACGCGCCGGTTATTGCGCATGGAATAAGTTCTGGGGTTAAAACAAAAAAACAATTTTTGGGTTTTTCAGACACGCATTCTTCTTGCAGTTATCTTTCAAATATGGTTGTTGACAGGCTCATCAAAAATGGTGTTCCTGCAATTACAATTCCTCCCATTGTAATCATAAAGCAAAACAATGGAAAAATAGTAAAATTTGACACTTCTTTGATAAAAGAGCTTTTAAAGAGGGGATATGTTCCAGTATTACATGG
>CAZLIX010000095.1:0-2781 GCA_964559795.1 Microcaldota archaeon | reverse complement strand
AAAAATGAAAAGAATTTATAGAAAATATTCCCATTGAGTTTTTAGTTGTGGAAACTGATGCTCCTTATGTTGTGAGGGATATACAAGATATTAAAAAAGCAATACAATATATATCTAATGTGAAGAAAATTAGTTTTGAAGAAGTCGAGCTTCAAACATATAAAAATGCTTCAAAATTTTTTAATTTAGGTGAAAGATATGGACTTTTTTAAAAATATTTTAAATAGGAAGCCAAGAATTGCATTTCTTATTGATGGGCCAAATACTATTAGAAAAAAATTCAATATTGACCTTAAAATTGTTTTAAATGAGATAAAAAAATACGGGGATATAAGGATTGCAAAGATTTATCTTGATCAGTACGCCTCTGAAAAATTGATAGAAGCAATGATTAATCAGGGCTTTGATACTGAAACAACAACAGGAGATGTTGATGTTACAATGGCAATAGAAGCAATGGAGTATGTCCTTGATCCAAACATTGACATTCTTGCATTTATGACAAGAGACACTGATTTTAGGCCTGTTTTGGTTAAAGCAAGGGCAAAAGGAAAAAAAACTATAATTGCTGCAACAGATGTTGCATTTTCTGTTGCACTTAAAAATACCGCAGACGTAATAATCATAATTGACGAAAATGGAAAAGCCGAACATTTAAAAAATAATCCAATATGAATTAGTTAGTTTTATTTTTTGAGGTGAATTAATATGGGAGAGAAAAGACCATTTGATATATTGAACGGATCTTTAAACAACAGTGTAGTAATCGGACTTAAAGGAGGAGTAGAATTTCGCGGAACAATGGTTGCATATGATGTGCACATGAACCTTGTACTTGAAAAAGCTGAAGAAATCAGGGACGGAGAAGTAAAAAGAGGTATTGGAACCGTTCTTTTAAGAGGAGACAGTATTATATTTATCTCTCCAGCATAATTTTTACTTTTTTTTATTTTTTTATATTTATTTTGTGGGCTTGTAGTTCACCGGTAGAACGCTCCCTTGGCATGGGAGAGGCAGGGGGTTCAATCACATTTTTTGACTTGTGTATTTCTTATGGCAAAAATCTGTGGTCCAAAAAGCCATGCGGAAAAACTTTGGATACAGTATTGTTAAAATGTTAGGAAATCCCCCCAAGTCCATTTTATTATCTTTTATTTTGTCTTAGTTGTCTTGCTTTTTCTGTTGCAGCATAAATAACATCATCACTTGCGTTTCCAAGAATTCCCATAATTAAATCTACGCCAAACTTTTTGTGAATTATATTTTCAAGACAATCATTGCATTTTCCGTTGATAATCCTATTTTTAAGCTCAATTTCTATTAATTTTCTTTCATCTGATCTTATTCCACTCCTTAAAATCCTGATCAGCACCCTATTTTCCCCAACTTCTGAAATTCTTTTTGCAGCAGTTATAATTACCATTTTGCTTAATTGTCGTCCAGTTAAAATATCTATTCCAAGGTTTTTGGTAATTATATCCTCCAAATATCCATCGCAATTAGCGTTATTAATTCTTTTAATAATCTCCTCATTTATTTGATTTCTTTGGTTTATGCTTATCCGTTCAAATCTTAAAATTTTAATTAGTTCTCCTGTGCTTTCAGTTTGAAGATAAATATTGCGCGGCTTTTTCTGCGGCTGATCAAACATACCTTTAAAAATGCCAAATTGATCTCCAAATATTTTTTTAAATAGTGCATCAAAAGAACTTTTAGTATCATCAGATCCATTTGCTACTGTGCTTCCAAAATTATTTTTAATAGGTCCTTCTTCCAAAGGATCTTTAAAATTGAAATCATATTCCCTTCTTTTTTTATCATCTTTTAGTACCGCATATGCCTCTGATGCTGCGCTATATTCTTCATCTGTAGTTTTATTTCCGCCAGTTATGTCTGGATGCGTTCTGCTTGCAATTTTTTTAAATGCAGCTTTTATCTCTTCTTTTGTTGCATTTTTTTTAACTCCTAATGCTGCATAAAGATTCTTTTGACGGGTTTCCATATTTAATATTATTATTGTAATAGGATTTTTAAATGTTATTATTAATGTTTTAATGTATAATTAATCTAATCTAATGAAAAAGGTTTAATATTATCCCATCCATTATTTACATTATTATATTTAATGTGATTTTTATGCCTGAATTAAAAAAAGTAAGCGATGCAATTTGGAAAATTGAAAAAGAAGATAAAATGAATGTTCCTGCATATGTTTTTGGAACAGATCCCATAGTTCAGAAAATGAAAGGAGATAAAACATTTATACAGTTGAAAAATGCAGCATCTCTTCCAGGAATAATAGATAGAGCTTGTGTTATGCCAGATGGACACGAAGGATATGGTTTTCCAATTGGAGGAGTTGCAGCCTTTGATGCAAAGACAGGAATAGTTTCTCCTGGAGGTATAGGGTATGATATTAATTGTGGAGTTAGATTACTAACCACTGCGCTTACAAAAGAGGAAGTTGCCCCAAAAATAAAAGAACTATGTGATAAATTATTCAAAAACGTTCCATCAGGCGTTGGCTCTGAAAGCAAATTAAAAATTTCACATTCAGAATTAGATGAGGCAGTAGAGCTTGGAATAGACTGGGCAATAGAAAAAGGATACGGAAGAAAAGAGGATAAGAAAAGAACAGAAGAATATGGGAAAATGATTGGTGCAGATTCAAATGCAGTAACTCCTACTGCAAAAAAAAGAGGAAAAAGCCAATTTGGAACCCTTGGCGCTGGAAATCATTTTCTTGAAATACAAGAAGTAGAAAAAATACATGATTCTTTT
>CAZLIX010000094.1:0-2822 GCA_964559795.1 Microcaldota archaeon | reverse complement strand
TACGGTAGTATCTTCTGGAAGCGTCGCCTTCTGAGAGTAGGAATCTTCAAGTACGAGAGGAACGAAGATTCGGGGCCTCTAGTCTATCGGTTGTCATTATGGCACCGCCGAGCAGCCACGCCCTATATTGATAAGAGCTGAATGCATCTAAGCTCGAAACGATTCTCAAGACGAGAAGGCAAGCCCGCCTATAGTAGATAGGTTTGATAGGATTGAGGTGTAAGCAGTTAGGCAACGAGCTGTTCAGCCTGCAATTACTAAAGGGATAAATTTACACTCTCTGTGGATTATGGCCATCATTTTCATTTCACTCAAATTCTTTTTTTTATTTTAACTAAACAAACCACTTTTTCCCAAATTTTCAAATATGTTTATAAATATTATAATCTATTTATCTTAGTTTTTTAAATTAAAAAACAACTAGGGGGAGAACTTTTATGAAAAATGTCTTGTGGTTTGAAGAATTGGATAAAAATAGCCTTGCAGAAGCAGGAGGAAAAGGAGCAAATTTAGGTGAAATGACAAAAGCTAAAATGCCAATACCTCCAGGATATGTTGTTTCTAGTGGCGCGTATTTTAAATTTTTAAATTTTAATTCAATTGAAAAAAAAATCGCAGAATTATTATCTAATTTGGATGTAAATGATACAGATCAATTGGATATTATTGCAAAGGATATACAAGACTTAATTATAAATGGAAAAATTCCAGAAGACATTAGAAAAGATATTATACTTTATTATAATGATCTTTGCCTTAGAGAAAATTCAGAACAACTCTATGTTGCAGTAAGATCCTCTGCAACAGCAGAAGATCTCCCTGATGCAAGTTTTGCAGGTCAGCAATCCACTTTTTTAAACATTATAGGGGATGAGAATGTATTAGATGCAGTAAAAGAATGTTGGGCATCATTATTTACTCCAAGGGCAATTTTTTATCGCGTGCAAAATAATTTTGATCATATGAAAGTTGGTCTTGCAGCAGTAGTGCAAAAAATGGTGCAATCGGAAAAAGCAGGAGTAATGTTTTCTGTAGATCCAATTTCACAAGATAAAAATATATTAATGATTGAAGGTGCATATGGGCTTGGAGAAATGGTAGTTTCAGGTTCAGTAACCCCTGATACATATTTAGTGAATAAAAAAGAATTAAAAATAACGAAAAAAATAATTGGAAAGCAGGAGTGGATGCTTTCAAAGCAAAATGGGGAAAATAAAAAATTGCCGATAAAAGAATCTGCGCAGCAGTCCCAAAAATTATCTGATAATTTAATTTTGGAAATTGCAAAAATGGGAATGCACATTGAAAATCACTACAACAAACCCCAAGATATTGAATGGGCAGTTGAATCAAATAAGGTTTATATTACACAATCAAGGCCTATAACTACTTTAGATAAAGAAGTTTTGCATGATAATAAAAATTCAAAAATGGAAGAAAAAACTTCTGATAACGCAAAAATAATTCTTGAAGGTCTTGCAGCATCTCCCGGTTTTGGCGCAGGAAAAGTGCGAGTATTAAATTCTGCAAAAGAAATTTCAAAAATGCAAAGTGGGGACATTTTGGTAACGGATATGACAACCCCTGATTTTGTGCCTGCGATGAAAAAAGCAAAAGCAATAGTTACAAATACAGGTGGGATGACATCTCATGCGGCAATTGTTTCAAGAGAGCTTGGGATTCCATGTATTGTTGGAACAGAAAAAGCAACATCTGTTTTAAAAGAAGGGCAAGAAATAAGTGTTGATGGAACTCACGGGTTAATATATGAAGGGATTCTTTCCGTTGTTCAAGCAGATACTGACGAAGCAAAAACAGTAATTTCAGGATCCTCTCCAATAGTTACCGGTACAAAAATTTATGTAAATCTTGCAGAAGTTAGCCTTGCAGACAAGGTTTCAAAACTTCCTGTAGATGGGGTAGGTCTTTTACGTGCGGAATTTATGGTTGCAGATATGGGAAAGCATCCAAGGCAATTTATTGAAGAGGGCAAAGAACAGGAATTTATTGATCATCTTGCAAAAAATTTAAGAAAATTTGCAGCAGCATTTTATCCAAGGCCAGTTGTATATAGGGCAACAGATTTTAAGACAAATGAATATCGAAATTTAGAAGGCGGAGAAAAATACGAGCCACTTGAGGCAAATCCTATGATGGGTTATAGAGGAGCTGCAAGATACACAAATGAACCTGATGTTTTTAAAATGGAGCTTAAGGCGATTAAAAAAGTAAGGGATGAATATCATCTCCCAAATCTATGGCTTATGATCCCATTTATTAGAAGAATCGGAGAACTTAGAGCAATAAAAGAAATGATGCACCAAGTTGGGATTTATAGAACGCGTGATTTTCAATTATGGATTATGGTAGAGGTTCCATCAACAGTAATGATAATAGATCAATTTTGCGATGAAGGGATAGATGGCGTATCAATCGGTACAAATGATTTAACGCAGTTAACCCTTGGAATAGATAGGGATAACGCAACGCTTGCAAAAGGCTTTGATGAGCAAAACGAGGCAGTTTTGCGTTCAATACAACGCGTAATTGAAGTGTGCAATGAAAAAGATGTTACTATTTCTCTATGCGGTCAGGCGCCAAGCGTTTATCCAAAGTTTGCAGAAAAGTTAGTAGAATTTGGAATAACATCTATTTCTGTAAATCCTGATGCAGTCGAAAGAACGCGAGCCATCGTTGCATCAGCAGAGCAAAAAATAATCTTAAAAAAACTCAAAGAACTTTTAAAGAGATAGACTCTCATTTTTTATTTTTTTCTTTTTTAATCTAATTATGATAATACTTCTACAATTTCCCGATCTGTT
>CAZLIX010000093.1:0-2866 GCA_964559795.1 Microcaldota archaeon | reverse complement strand
AACCTGCAGAAAATAAGCCTATTGCAATTTATATTTCTTATGTTGATGAAACAGGTGAGATGCAGGAGAGTATAATTGGAAGATATACAAATGAAAACGGAAAAGTAAATATTAACTTAAAAGATATTTTTAGCCAGGAGTTTGGAACTTCAATAGATGGTGTTTCTGGTGATCCAAATACAAAAAATACTAGAAGCTTTAAATTTATCCATTGCCCTTTTGAATGCGATTGCATAGAATGTTTTGAAAAATTTGGCATAAGTACAGCTCTTGTTGGAAGCCCAGATTATCTTTTTCCAGATATAAATAATTATGTTCAAAAGCCAAAATATCTTTATCCAACCTACTCGTCATTTAGTTATACTCCTAAAGAAGAAATAGTTCCCGCATTTTGTCTTCCAATTGTTTTAATTTTTGCGCTTCTTGCATCTGCAAGCTATCTTGCAGGAAGAAATCCATTTTCAACATTTGATTTGAGTGCGCCAAGGTTTAGAAAACAAGTGAGATATAGTGCCGGAAGAAGAGGCTTTACATTAGACCCGGCTTCAGTTGCAGGTGCTGCAAGCAAATCAGTTAATTATGCACAAACTGGCGCTGTTAAAGGAGAGATTTCTTCGATTAGTTCTATATATTCAGATCTTGGAAAAGGCAAGATAGAAGGTCTTGCAGGAGTTCCAATAATTGGGCAGGGCGTTTCTCAGGTAGGGTCTGCAACAAAACCTAAAAGAACAAAACAAATTGGATCTGATGCAAAAAAAGATAAGGCTTTGATGTCGGATCAAAAAGGCGCAAAAATAGTTACAGGACAAATGTTTGCAAAAATCGGCGCTTCTGTTGCAGATAAAACAATGGCCACACTTGGTTTTTATGGATTAAGGCATAAGGATGAAAAAACAGGTGAAATGAAATATATTTCTGCTTCAAGTGCAGTTGATGAAAAAATGAATCGCGATAAGGCAGAAAGATTATCTGAAATATGGGAAGGATATTTTAATGAAAATTCAACTATAAAAGTTGGCCGTAATTTTTGGATAGATAAAAATAATGTTGTTTATGGGGATATGGAAGGCAAAAAAGAGCTTGGTGTTTATGATTCAAACACAGGTAAAATTACTAATGGTGAAGGAAAGGTAATTGATGGATCGGAAATTTCTAAGAACTTGCCAATCTCAATTGCATTAATTAATCAGGGCTATTCGCAAAAACTATTTTTTGATGCACAGGAAAATATTCAAAAGGAAAATGATTCTATAAAATCAAAGTTTATTGATTCTGCGCTTGCATTTTGGATGCAATCACAAGAAAATGAAGGAAATGAACCAACACAAAAAGAAATAAAAAAGCAAAAAGAGCAAATAACATTGCAAATCAATTCATTATTTCAGGCATCAGGTGGAATTGAATTCTATCACAAAGGAGAAAATTACAGGATAAGGCTAAATAGCTATTGTGATAGCGAAAAAAATCTTTTAGAAGGCATTGTTCTTGAAAAACAATTTTTCGAAACCGGGCTGTCACAGGCTTCTGGCGCAAAAATATCCCAAAGCGCAGGAGCAACGCAGGTTAGCGGAGATATGTCAAGCTCTCAAAGAATTGGAAGATGGGAAGTTCAGGAGCTCTCTTCCGATAAAAAGGAGGCCCTAAATATTCTTAGCAAAATAAATTCTGAAATTAAAAATCTCGGAATAATTGCATTTGATTCAAAATCAATCGGTTTGCAGGACAGCTCTCTTACATTTTCGCATAATTTTTCAGGAAAGGATGTTTTGCCAAAAAGTATAAAAGATCTAGAATCAAATTACAGGAAATTTTATGGTTCCGAGGAATTTAATGAAAGAGTTTCAAATATTTTAAAAATACAAGAAAGCAGGGAATATGCAGGCAAGTTAAATACTCTTTCAGAAATTATATTAGATAAGGAAGCGCTCGGGCTTACAAAAAAAGATGAGGTATATCCAAACACCCAATATTATAAGCAGGCAAGCCAGGCAATCGGAAATGCAGGTTCTTTTTCAGAAAAAGAAAGAATTGATGATGCCAAGAGAAATGAAATTGAAAAATTAAATTATCAGTCTCTTCTTGATGTTGCATTATCCTCATATGGAAAAGATTCTATAAAAAATATTACATCAAGGGATTCTTATTCCATGGCAAATGAAAAAATGAAATGCGATATGCTACAATCTCTTTATATCGCATCCATTTCTTCTAATATATACAATAATTCAAATAATACTGCAAGAGACTCTTTTAAAGAAAGATTTTTGGAAGATGGTTCTCCTGCAGAAAATTTGAACCCAGAAAATCTTGTGTTTTTTGCAAAAGTTCATGAAAGAGAGGCAAAACAAAATGAGATTGGAAAAAAATACATTGATTTTTCCATAAAAGGGGATTTGGATAGAATTGCAATACATTCTGGTCAAGAACCAAATTCGCCAATAAAAATTTTATCAGAAAAACTTAATGAAATAGATAAGTTTCAATTTATTAATGCGCGTTCTCTTTCAACAGTTGATGCTGCAGTTTGTTATAATGCTGCATTGTCTAAATATCCCGAACTTGCAAAGGCACCTACAATCCAGGATTCGGATAATCAGGAAGATCCAAAAAAAATACTTTCATTTAAGGAGGTTTATAATTTTTATCAGGAAAATCCAGATGATAGAAAAGCAAAAGAAAGATTTGCAGAAGTTGTTTCAAATTATATTCCAGATAAAATTGCTAATATCTTTTCTGAAAAAAAGAAAAAAAGGTGAAAATTATTGGGCTTATTTGATCTTTTATTTGGCTCTTCTAAAAAAAATAACCCATACGCCGGCATTTTCAAGCCTTGTCCGAATTGCAAGGCCAAAATTGATTTAGGCCA
>CAZLIX010000092.1:0-2896 GCA_964559795.1 Microcaldota archaeon | reverse complement strand
TGAGTTCCAAGATATTTTTCCAAAACTCTTTCTGATTCATGTGAAAATGCGCAGTGGCCAATATCGTGCAGCAGAGCATAAATACGAAGCTTTTGCTTAATCTCATCATCCAGATTTAAATTATCTGATATCTGTGAGCAAAGATACATTGTCCCAAGAGAATGCTCAAAGCGCGTATGCGTTGCGCATGGATAAACAAGATAGGTTAATGCAAGCTGTTTTATTCTTCGAAGCCTTTGGAAATCAAAACTATCAATTATTTTTTTCTCAATTTCCTCTAATTCAATTGTTTTATGTATGCAGTCTTTTATACAAATCATTACAAAACCCCATTAAACTAGTGAGAAAAATCCTTTTCTTGTTTCTATAGCCTCTCCGGATTCAAGCATTAGGTATAATACTGCAAGGCAGGCGTCCTTTTCAATTTCGCATATCTCTGAAATTTTGGAAACAGATGTGGCTTCTTTTATCTCATTTGAAATTTTTTCCTTTATTTTGTTATAAAAACTTCTTGTTGAAATGTAGTATTTGCCATCAAATGCCCTTATTCCAAGGATTGTTCCGGAGGCCATCTGATCGCGTATATTATCTGAAAACATTTTTGCTTCATTTGCATTTTCTATTACAAGATAACCTTGTTTATAAAGAATATTTATTGTTGATGGGGTTTGTTGCAACTTTGATTTTTTTTCTTTCCATAATGAAAACAACTTATTACTAATATTATACACTCCTTCTTTTTTATATTTCTCTCCTTTAAAAAGCCATATATGCTTTTTCTTTTGCAATGATATAAAAATTTCCCTTTCTTCCATATTTAAAAGTTTTAAAACATTTTCAGGAGTCCTTTTAGAAAAATCAAGGGACATTACTTTTGAAACAACCAAAAGCTCTTCTTCAAGAGAAATTTTTTTTTCATTATCAGAAGGCATTGCAATAGGCAATGCGGAGAAATTTAAAAGATAGAATCCTTCTTTTAGATGAAAAATCTCCATTTCGTTTTTATCTTTTAATTCTTCAGGCAATTCAATGTATGATTTTTCTCCTCGTTTTATTATCTTGATTTTCATTTAAACCATATGATATAATCTAGGAAAAGTTAAATACCTGAGCCTAGTTTTGTTTTTATTGCTTTCTTTTCATATAATTATGTGATAGAATGAGTATTTCTCCTTTTGAAAATAGATATAAGACAAAAATGAATGAAATATTTGAAGACAAAAACAAATATTCAAAATGGATGGACGTTGAGACATCGCTTGCAAAAGCGCATTTTTTGCTTGGAAACATTACAAAAAAAGAATACGAAGAGATAAAGAATTCAAAAGATAAAGTAAAAACCAAGCGTATTGATGAAATTGAAGAGGAAATCCACCATGATCTAATGGCAATGGTAAAGGCAATGTCTGAACAAGCAGGAGAATCTGGAGGAAAGATCCATCTCGGGGCAACTTCTTATGACATTGAAGATACTGCAACAGCATTGATTTTCAAGGATGCAATAGGGCTTTTAGAAAGTCATTTAAATGAATTTTCAGAGTTGTTGAAAAAACTTGCAAAGGAATATAAAGAAACGGTTTGCATCGCAAGGACACACGGCCAGCATGCAACTCCTACTACATATGGGATGAAATTTGCGCTTTATTTTCAGGAATCAAAAAGAAATCTTCAAAGATTAAACGAATGCAAAAAAAGAATATTTGTTGGAAAAATGTCTGGTGCTGTCGGCACAGGTGCAACATTTGGAGATCAAAAAGAAAAAATTGAAAAAATAGTTATGGATGAATTGGGGCTTGTCCCTGCAAAAGTTACAACCCAGGTTATCCAAAGAGATAGGCATGCAGAGGTATTGTCCATACTCTCATTGATTGCATCAATGCTTGAAAAGATTGCAAAAGAAATTAGAAATCTCCAAAGGACTGAAATACTTGAAGCAAGCGAACCTTTTGGAAAAAAACAAGTTGGTTCATCTACAATGCCACATAAGAGAAATCCGCACAAAAGCGAAAGGGTGTGCTCTCTTGCAAGGCTTGTAAGGTCAAATCTAATGGTCGCATATGAAAATATTTCACTTGAACACGAAAGGGATTTGACTAATTCTGCAAACGAAAGGGTTATTTTTTCACAGATGTTTATTGCAACAGATTATATGCTTAGCCAAATGAAAATGATTCTTGAAACACTTGAATTATTCCCAGAAAATATGAAAAGGAATTTAGAACTGACAAATGGATTGATTATGGCAGAAAGGATTATGATCGCACTTTCAAAAAAAGGCGTTGGCAGGCAGGATGCCCACGAGATTATGCGAAATGCATCCCAAAATGCATTTAAGGAAAAAAAGCATTTGCGAACTGAAATTGAAAAATTAAATAAATTTTCAAAAAAAGAGATAGATGAATTATTTGATTATAAAACCTATATCGGAAATGCAAAAAAAATAATCGAAGATGCAATAAAAGATTAAGTCTCTTTTATTTTTCGGTCTTCAAGAAATTCTTTCCATCTGCAAAATGCCCCCTCCCTTTTATTATGCACTGTGCATGGGTTTTCATCTATTGGGCATATTAATCTTTCTTCTGACTTGTTTAATTTATATAGGCATGTTCCAGAATATGCATCAGTGATAATAATATTTGGCATTTTTATTTTTATTATTTGGTTTGACATTTTGATTACCTTTTTATATCTCTTTTTTTTGTACTAATTTTCTACAAAGAGGCTCTGCCCCATCATTATATTTTTGAAATTTGCATGGGGTTTTTGATTTGCAGCTGCAATCTTCTAAATTTGAATTTATACAATTTCCATTTTTTCCTTTTCTATAATTTTGAATGAGAGGTTTTTTTCCCTTAGATTCTTTTTTAAACATTATCTTTTGACTAACCATAATATA
>CAZLIX010000091.1:0-2979 GCA_964559795.1 Microcaldota archaeon | reverse complement strand
AATAAAGATATAAATTTTTGTAATTAAATATTTTTGATATATATGGCAAAAAAACCCCCGATTTTTAAGCTTGAAGAAAAGCAAAAAATGAATGAGGCAAAACCACCGCTTGAAGAAGAATGCCACGGCCTAAAGCAAATAGAGATTTCTATTTCAAGGGGAGGAAAAAAATACCTTTTTTTATTGAAAGGTAAAAATATCTCAAAAGAGGGGGTTTTAAGTGCCCTTGAATCAGAAGGGAGCCTTTTTGATGTAGATGAAAATTTACTTAATTCTGACGTATTAATCAAAGACGGATCAAAATGGAGAGAATTTGGATTTCTTTCTCTTGAAGCATTTTACAAAAGAGCTCTTGAAGAAGAAACAAGAAAAAATTCAGGAGATATTTTAGATATAGAAGAAACTACTTTTGGGCCAGAAAATGAAAAAATAATAAGGCATAGAAAAATAAGATCTACTGACGGTGCAGAATTAGGTTCAATTGGGCAAAGAAAAATAAAAAGTACATTTGGTTCTGATTCTGGGATTATTACAGGCCATGCTTCGATTGAAAGCATAGATGGCGCAGAATCAGGGGTTATTGCAGGACATAGGAAAGTGAAAAGTATTTCAGGAGCAGAATCAGGAGGCATTTCAGGCCATGCTTCGATTGAAAGCATAGATGGCGCAGAATCAGGGGTTATTGCAGGACATAGGAAAGTGAAAAGTATTTCAGGAGCAGAATCAGGAGGCATTTCAGGGCATACCTCTATTGAAAGCACTACCGGTTCCCAACCAGGACAGATAGGTTCTGATATAATGTCTAGGGTTATAGAAGAGGAAATTGAAAAGCAGAAGAAAAGAATAAAAAAAGAGCCATGGGAATGATTTATATAATTTTCCCTAAATAATAACAATATGAAGTTTTGTACAAAAAGTCAATTAGTGAAAGAAAAACCAAAAAAATCAATATTTCAAAAAATGAAAGACATTTCTACACATTCAGCTAAGAAAATTCTTGCAACTGCCGGGCTTTTATTTTTAATTTCAACATTTTCTTTAAATATATCTCATGCGCAAGAAAATACTGCAAAAAAACAAGAGTATTTATTAAAAGATACTTTTTGTTATCAAAAGGATTCTGAAAAAAAACCTTTTGAGCTTACTTATAGCTATGATGAAATGGTAATCAATTTAAATGATCTTAAGAAAATAAAGATGACTTCTTATTATAAATATAATATTGATTTTGGTTCACAGATTAATTTTGAAAAAAATCTTTCATTTTTCTGCTCGCAAAATGGGGACGTATTATGGCTTGGTGAAAAAACAATATATCTTTTTAAAATTCAAATGAAAAATGAAAAGGAATATAATTTAAATTTAATTTCAACGCAGTCACATACCCAATTAAATGAATATCATATTCAAGGTGGAACAATTATTGCAAGCGATATTTATTATTTAGGTTCAGACCCTTTTAATACTCCTATTGCTACAATAACAAAAAAAGGATTTTTTCATGTAGAAAAAATTTCAAAAGATCCGACAAAAAAAGAACAATTTCAGTTAAATCTTGCTGCAAGTGAATGGGAACTTGATTGGCCTGAAGAAAGCAAAATAAAAGAAATAAAGGTAAAAATTTTATCCCCAAATGAATTTTTAGTTGTTCCAATCGGCACAATTGATTCTCTTATAAAAAGAGCATATTTGATATTATGGCCAGATGGGAAACATTATGCAAATGGCGTAAATGCAGATGTATTTTATAGCGAGATGAAAAATATTGATAAGTCATGCAGAACAATAATTGGTGCAACAGATATTGTTTATAATGAATCAGAAGGCGGATGGCACACCATTATTTCCTATTTGACAGAAGAAGGGGAAATAAAAGAACATTCATTAAAATTATTGACAAAAGAAGATGTTAAACAATATTTAAAATAAAAAAAAGAAAAAATTAAATTATTTATGCTTTTTTAGGAGTAATATCCAATACAACTCCTGCTGCAACTGTTTGTCCCATATCTCTCATTGCAAATCTTCCAAGCGGTGGGAACTCTTGGAATTTTTCCATTACTATTGGTTTGAGAGGCTTTATTTTAACAATTGCTGCATCCCCTGTTTTTATAAAGTCCACTTTTCCAGGAACTGGTTGGCCTGTTTTTGGATCTTTCTTTTCAACAAGCTCGGTTACTTTTCCTGCAAATTGGCATGTATGAACATGGAAAACAGGTGTGTATCCAACAGATATCGCAGTAGGGTGGTTTAATACAACTATTTGCGCTTTAAATTCCTCAACTACTGTTGGCGGACTATCAACAGGACCTAAAACATCTCCTCTTTTGATATCCTTTTTATCTATTCCTTTAAGGTTGAATCCAACATTGTCCCCTGGAATTGCTTCTTTTAATTCTTCATGGTGCATTTCAATCTTTTTTACTTCTCCTTTTGCGCCAGAAGGTGAGACAACAACCATCATGTTTGGCTTCATTACTCCTGTTTCAACCCTTCCGACTGGAACAGTTCCGTGCCCTGTAATTGTAAATACATCCTGAATAGGAAGTCTTAATGGCTTATCTTTTGGTTTTGGAGGAGCTACAAAATCATCAACTGTTTCAATTAAGGTTTTTCCAGTATACCATTTCATATTTTCTGATTTTTTTATAATATTATCTCCTTTATATGCAGAACATGGAATTATTGGAACTTTGTCCATTTTGTATCCCATTCCTGCCAAAAGCTTTGTAATTTCGGATTTTACCTGGTTGAATTTTACTTCATCGTAGCTTACTGCGTCCATTTTATTTATATTTACGCATAATTGCCCAATACCAAGAACTTTTGCAAGGAATGCATGTTCTTTTGTCTGCGGCTCAACTCCATCTTTTGCAGAAACAACTAATACTGCTGCATCTGCCTGTGATGTACCTGTAATCATGTTTTTTACAAAGTCTTTGTGCCCTGGCGCATCGATGATTGTAAAATAGTGTTTTG
>CAZLIX010000090.1:0-2985 GCA_964559795.1 Microcaldota archaeon | reverse complement strand
TTGGCATAAATAAGAAAGGCAGAATAGATATTAAAATCTAATTATTTTTTAATAAATTTTTATATGCCAATGAAAGTATAAAAATAATGACTAGAACAAAAACAACGGTTCCACCTGCTGCCAAATCAAGATAATATGATGCAATAAGGCCTATAATTATAGATATTGCTGCAACTAGAGAAGAAAAAATTAGGGAATTTTTAAAGCTTAGTTTGAATAATAACGCAGTTGATGCAGGAATTGCGATAAATGAGGAAACAAGAAGTATTCCAACTACCCTTAAAGAAATTACAATTGCAATTGCACATAAAACCAAAAGGGCAGTATTGAATTTTTCGACATTTATGCCTGAAACTTTTGCTCCTTCCTCATCAAATGTGATATAAAATAATTCCTTATAAAAAAGGAAAACAAATAATAGAACACAAACTGCAAGAGTGGAAATAAGATAAAGATCATTCTGACTTACAGATAAAATACTTCCAAATAGATAAGAAAATAAATCTGCATTAAATCCATTGGAATAGCTAAGAAGGATGACTCCTAATGAAAGGCCAAACGAGAATAATATCGCAATCGCAGCATCTCCATAAACCTTCATTTTTTTTAGTTTTTGTATTCCAATAACACTTAGAATTGAAAATATGAGCGCTGAAATCAATGGATAAATACCAAAAAACATTCCTGCTGCAATTCCTCCAAAAGAGATATGCGCAAGACCATCGCCCATTAAGGCCATTCTTCTTAAAACTAAATATAAACCAATTATTGCGCAAACAAGAGATATTAATATCCCTGCAATAAATGCTCTTTGCATAAATCCATATTCTAAAAATTCAAGCATATAATTCACTGCCATGCAAAATTGATTTTGTCCCTTTTGCATAATTACACAGTAAACTGTGTTTTTTTTCTTTTTTTAAGTCATGAAAAATTACTTTTTGATTCACACATGCAAGCTTATTTATCTGATCTGATGCAGCGCTTACATCATGGGAAACCAAAACAAGGGTAATTTTCAGTTGCTTGTTTAATTTTTTTAATATTTTGTAAAAATTTTCTTGTGATTTTGAATCAACTCCAGTTGTAGGCTCATCTAAAAAAAGAATTTCCGGCTCTTGACACAGTGCTTTTGCAATAAAAACCCTTTGCTGCTGGCCTCCAGATAAAGAGCCTATGAACACATCTTTTTTTTCTAAAAGACCGACTAGATTTAGCGAATCTTTTATTTTTATTAGATCTTTGCTGCCTAAATTTTTAAAGGTTTTAAGTTTTGGGAATCTGCCCATAGAAACTATTTCAAAAACAGTTGCAGGAAAATTCTGATCAAAATTTGTCGCTTTTTGAGGGACATATGCAATTTTGTCCCATTCTTTAAATTCGCTTATTTTTTTTCCAAATAATTTTATTTCCCCGTTATTTGGCTTTAAAAGGCCTAAAAATAATTTTAAAAGGGTGGTTTTTCCAGAGCCGTTTGGCCCAATTACTCCTAAAAAATCCCCTCTTTCTATTTTTAAGGATGCATTCTCTAATGCCGAATTATCTCCATATTTAAAAGAAACATTGTCCATTTCTGCAATTATATTTTTCAAAGTTATTTTCACCTTAATTGCAATCTAATGCTTCCTTTATATTTATAATGTTTTTTCTCATTAGAGAAATATAGTCTTCTCCTGTATCCTGCTCTTCTTTTGAAAGTCCGTGTATTGTATTAAACACCATTACCTTTCCATTTATTTCAGTTGATATTGCATTTGTGGATTTTGGATCTATTAAGCTTTCAAAAAAAACAACAGTTATGTTTTTTTCTTTTGCCTGATCCACTATATTTGCAATATCCATTGCAGAAGGCTCGCTATCATGGCTTATTCCTGTAATTGGAATTTGCACACAACCATACTTTTTACAAAAATAACCTAATGTTTGGTGAGTTATAAGTATTTCTTCTTTATTGCATGATTTAAATGCATCTTTTATTTCCGAATCAAGTTCTTTAAGTTTATTGGAATATAATTCTGCATTGTTTGTATAGAATTCTTTGTTTTCAGGATCTTTTTGAATTAGCGCCTCTTTTATTGAATTAACCTGGATAATTGCATTGTTTGGATCAAGCCAGGTGTGCGAATCATATTCTCCATGATGATGCTCCTGTGCTTCTTCATTTTCCTCTTCGTGTTCTTCTTCATTGCCCTTAATTAGTTCTATTCCCTTGCTTGTATCAACAATTAATAAATTTGGATTTTCAACTCCTAAAAGCATGTTGTCTATCCAAGGCTCAAGCCCTGCACCATTATAGATAAATACATCTGCTTCATTCAATCTTTGTATATCAGATGGTTTTGGCTCGTAGGAATGAGGCTCTGAACCTGCTGGAATTAAAGTGGATAATTCTATTTTATCTTTTCCAATATTATAAGTAAAATCATATAATGGATAAAAGCTTACAACTACATTTAATTTATCATCTTTTTTTTCTTCACTTGAAATGCAGCCAAAAAATAAAAGCATTAAGGTAAATAATAAGAGTAGGTAATTAAATTTCATTTATATCACAATAGATATTTACTATTATTAATTTTTAAACCTTTTCTTAATAACTTTTATTTAAAATTATGAAATATATAATAAAGCTAAAAATAAATAAAAAAAATAAAAAAGAAAAGATTATGCTTTTGCTTTCTTAGATGTTGTTCCTGCTGCAAGCAAGGAATTCAAATTTTCACCTTTAATTACATATCCTCCTTGTATTGAATCAAGTCCTTTTTTGAGTGCAAAACCTATAACAAGACCGATTACTACATCCAAAACTAATGTAATTAAAAGATTTAATATTCCTGCCCCTGCATTTACCATCATTACTGAAATAGATGTTAAAACAGCTGCAAACAATCCTGCAAACAAATAGTAGAATGCAAAAAGCTTTGCTGTTGATTTTGTTTCAACAGAAGATACTGTTAATTTTTCAGATGAAACATTTAACTCAAC
>CAZLIX010000089.1:0-3029 GCA_964559795.1 Microcaldota archaeon | reverse complement strand
GAATATAATCAATGAAATCAAAACATGCGTCCTTGAAGCATATTTTGATATGAAAGAGGCCAAAGTTTATATCGGAAAAAGATGGTTTGATATAAATGTTTTGGGTTCAAAACAGTCAATTGAAATAGTTTCTACTGTAAATTCCATAATTGCAGTTGCAAAGGTTTCAGCTCCGATAATAATTTTTGGCTCTATTCTTGCGATAGTCTGGATATTATCTAAACTTTAAAAAACTCCAAGTATTCTTCTTCGATTACATGGAGTTTTGCTGGAACTATTAAAATAAAAAGAGTTTTTCCAAGATCTTTTTCTTTTAGTTTTTCAATAGTGCCGTAGGTTATTTTTTCATCAGGATAACCTACCCTTGAAAGAACTATCAATTCTTTAATTATTTTCCTTTGAAGCCTTTCTTCTATTTTTTCTATCATTTCTATTGCTTTTCTAGAATCCATTGGCCCTGTTTCTATATCCAAATCCAAAAAAAGAATGGTGTGCAAATTTCTTTTGAGATTTTCTTCAACTGATTCCAAAGAAGATGTAGGCTCATAATTTTTTCTCCAATAAGGAAGGGTTGCGCTCTTTCCAAACTTATATGGAGCAAGCCCTGATTTTCCAACTGCTGCGCAGAAAATTGAACTATTATGTATTACTTCTGTTTTTATGTTTTTTCTTTTGCAGTCAATTAAAAGAGAAATATGTGTTGTTGCAATAAGCGCATCCCCAACTACGATTAAAGAAACATCTTTTTCTTCTGCCCTCTTTACAAGAAAATCGCTTTCAACATTATCTCTTTCTATAAGAACAATTTTTTTTCCTATAAGATTTTCAAGTTTTTTTACTTCTTTTTCAGGAATAGGGGAGGTATAAATTTCTGCATAGATTTCATCTGATGATTTGAGCTTTTCTATTCCTTTAATAGTCAAATCAAAGCTTATTCCTGCACTTACAAAAGACAATGACATAAATTAGTATTAATCTGCATTGGTATAAAAAATTAACCTATTTTACTTGCAAGGTATGCTGAAAATAAAATACAAATCCCTCCAAAAATGATGGATATGCCTGGAATTTCTGAAAATAAGAAAATACCGAGAACTATAGCAAAAACAGGTTCAAAAAGCGTTAAAATTGATGCTTTCTGAGCTATCAAAAATTTTAAACCAGAATATAAAAAAAAGTAGCTAATGCCGCTGCAAATACCAATTATAGATAAAATTTCCAAATCGGGGATATATATTGGATTATTTTTGAAAAAAGGTAAAAGTGCTAGCAAAATAACAAATCCTAAAAAATGGGAAAAAAATGATAGCGATAATGAGGATTTTTCTTTTAATTTTCTTGCAGAGATTATATTAAGAGCGTATGAAAAAGAAGCAACCGCAGAAAATATCAATCCAGTAATCGAAAAATCAATTGTAGAAAATGGATTTAAAATTAAAAAAAGCCCTAAAAATGCAAAAATTATTGCAATTATGCCTAATTTTTCTAATTTTTCTCCTAAAAGAAAAGGCGATAAAATTAAGACGATTGCAGGAGAAGTATAAAATACCAGCATTGACACTGAAATTGGATTTAAAAGAATGGACCAAAATAAAAAAAACCATGTGAAAGCCTGCGAAAGCCCCAGCAAAAATAAATAGGCATCTTTTTTTATAAGAAGTTTTTCTTTTTTAAATGCAGAAATTATAAAAAGAATTGCAGATGCAAAAAAAAGGGTAAATAAAGAAATATAATAAATATCTGTATATTTTACAAACCTTACAAGAACGCTTGAAAGGGCTGCAAAAAAAGTTGCGATTATAATTATTAAATGTGGATTCATCTAACCGCCAATTGTCATTCTTAAAAGGTTTCTTATGCCAGGAGCAAAACCAATTATTGCAATAATAAGAATTATATAATTTTTTTCATCAGGAGTCAGTTTTTCTTTATCTACAAAATAAACAGCCAAAAAGGCAATTAACACCTTTAATAAATAAAATGTAAAATAAGTATCAAAAATCCCTCCAAGAGCCCTTGAAAAAACATGCTGTTCCCAATATGTAATTCCTGTAAATTTACCAAAAAAATCAAGTATGAAAAATGTTGCAGAACCATCAAGAGACTGTCCTGCAACAGGGAGAATATAAAGAAAATTTTTAAAATACCAATATGCAATAAACACGGGGATTAAGGCAAGGATAAGAACCGGGATTGCATAAATAAAATATTTCATAAATGGAAGGATAATTAAAAAATTAAACAAAAAGAGCAAAAATCCGATATATTTTAAGAAATAAAGCTTATTACATTTGTAAGTTATTGAAAAACTTATAAGAAAAATTGATGCAACGATAAGATAAATCCCCGGGCTTGAAGTAAAATATCCATAATCATAAATATGAGAATTTAAAACAGCAGATTGAATAAAGGTTATAGGGGTCAAAACATCTGTATGAATGGAATCTGTTACAACCCTCATCGTTGAACCAAACAAAACAAAACTTAATGCACCGTAAATAAATTCTTTGTCGATTTTTACATTGTATTTTTGCAATATTTTAAAAATTATATAAACAGATAAAATTGCAATTATCCCATATGTAAATGTATTTACAAGATTATAACCTGTATTTGAATTAATCGGGTCTAGAAAATATTTATATATGAATTCGTTCATTATTATCTTGTGTATAAATCTAAAAAAAAGTTTATAAATTCAATAGTGGAGTTTTCAATTGCAACACTTTTGACAGAAGCTAAAAAAAATAATAAAAAACACCCTGAAAGATCAAAAAGATATATTTATCTTGTAAAAAAGTTCATACAGCGGTATAAATTTAGAATTACAGCAGAGCAAAAATTGATGTTTTGCAAAAAATGCCTTGTTTGGTGGCAAAAAGGCAAAACACTTGAAATAAAAGATAACAAAAATATAAAGATAATCGAATACAAGTGCCTTAATTGTAAGTATATTAAAAGAATTCCATATTATCCAAAAAAATAATAATATTGCTGTTTTAAATAGATGTATGAAATTTTATTCTCTT
>CAZLIX010000088.1:0-3031 GCA_964559795.1 Microcaldota archaeon | reverse complement strand
AACTGAGCTACAGGAGCATAATAATAAAATCCTTTATTCTCACAAATGTTTTTAAATTACTCACCTCATTTATTTTAAAGGTGATTTTTTGCCAGAAGAATTAATATTTTCAGGAAAATATAAAGAGCTAAATATGGAAGAAAAATATGATCTTTCAAATGCACAAAATGAGGATATACTCCATATTTTATGCAGAATTTCAGGAATAATAGACGAGTGTTCTTATGGTTTTTCCGGTATAGAAACAAAAAAAATAAAAGATTTTGCCAAAAAAATTTCAAAAGGAACAGGATTAAAATCCCTAATTTCATCACTTGAATCCATTTCAAACTCTGATTTAAAAAAAGAACTAGAATCTGCATGCAAAACCAAGGATTTTATTCCAATTGCAGAAAGCTATTTTATCCACTCTATTTTAACTGAATGTTCTGTTCCTTTTAAATTATCCCCAGGGCTTTTTAAATGCGCAATTAAGCCAAAATCCGATTCGCGGCCAGGAAAAATTGTCTTTATGGCAAAATATAAGGAATGGGCGGCTATAAAAAAATTATCACTGGAAGGCTCAAAAGATTACGAAATTTCTGCAATCTTATCATCAATTAATTTTACAATAATAAATAAATCCTTTGAATTTGCAGGATTAATTGATGATGCAAAAATAGATTCGTTAATAAAAGGAAAAAGAAAATCATTTTCAGCTTTGATAGAATGCCTTAAATCAATAAATGAATCTGATGAAAAAAAATTGTCTTATATTGTCTGTAAGGTATGTGAAAATATAGGTTATACTCCTTATTCTACGCCAAATATGCTTACCAAGGCGTATCCTGATATAAAGCCGCCAAAGGTAAAAGGAAGGATTGCAAAATAGTTTTATTAATTCTTCCAAACCTATTTTATTTATGGGCATTGTCAGCAAAGGCTATGGGAATGGAAAAATAATCCTTTTTGGCGAACATTTCGTAGTTCATCATCTGCCTGCAATCGCAGGAACAATCTCAAACAAGGCAGTTGTAGAGCTTGAAAAATCAGAAAAAACCGTGTTTTTCGAAGGAAACAATAAAACTATCCCAGAAATGACATATAAATGCATAAATAATATTTTTACTTCTATGAAAATAAATGATAATTTCAATATTTATCTTAAAGGGGACCTTCCAACTTTTGGGGGCCTTGGCTCTTCTGCTGCATTTTGTGTTGCAATAGTTCGTGCATTAGATGATTTTTATTCGCTTGGCCTTTCAAAAGAGGAATTGCTTACATACTCATATGAGGGCGAAAAGGCATTTCACGGAAATCCCTCCGGAATAGATAATACTATATCTGCAATAGGCGGAGTTTTAAAGTTTACTCGTGGGAAGACTCCTCTTGAAAATAAATTTGAAAAAATAAACCTGAAAGTCCGCTTGCCAATAGTTCTTGGGATTACAGGTATATTTGGCCCGACATCAGTTATGGTCTCAAAGGTTAGTGAATTTAAGAGAAATAATCCAGAAGAGTTCAATGCCCTTTCAAAAAAAATGGTTAAAATACTAAAGGATGCAGAGGATTTTCTAAAAGAAGGGGATTTTGAAAAAATTGGAAAATTAATGGATGAAAATCAGATTCTTTTGGAAAAACTCGGTGTTTCAATAAAAGAAAACATTGAGCTTATAAAAATAATGCGCGATGCAGGTTCTCTTGGAGCAAAAATTACAGGAGGCGGAGGAGGGGGGTGCTGCATTGCTCTTGCAAAAAATGAAAATGATGCAAATAAAATCCTTCACGAAATAAAGAAAAAAGGATTCGATGGATTCATTACTTTTTTTGGCTAATCCATTTTCTGCAATATTTTCTTATTTTGCATATTTCACATTTTGGGTTTTTGGGAGTGCATATTGTCTGGCCATAAGAAACTAAAATTAGATTAAATCTTCTTATATATTTTTTTTTAATAATTTTCATCAGTTCTTTTTCTGTTTTCTCAGGACTTGTTGTATTTACCCATCCTATCCAGTTGCTTATCCGATTGACGTGAGTATCAACCCCAAGTGCATATTTTTCAAAAGCCCTTGATAAAACAATATTTGCAGTTTTTCTTCCAACTCCCTTTAATTTTAATAAATTTTTCAGATTATTTGGAACTTTTCCGTCAAATTCCTCTTCTAAAATTTTGGACGTTTCTTTTATATTTTTTGCCTTTGTTTTATAAAATCCAACTCCATATATAAGTTTTTCAATCTCTTTTTCATTGATTTTAGATAATTCTTTCGGGGTTTTTATTTTTTTAAATAATCTTTTTGTTGCCCTGATCGTATTTTCATCTTTTGTCCTTGAAGAAAGAATGGTTGATATAAGTATCATAAAGGGGCTTTTTTTATTTATTTTTTCAAGCTCAAAGACATTTGCCTTTCTTTTTCTCCCTTCAATTTCCATAATTTTTAGGATAAAACCTAATTTTTCCATTATTTTCAATCAACCTAACCTTTTTTAAATATTTTCTATAACATACATCAATATGAATTCACAAACACTTAGGCAAAAAACTCCAATTGCAACTATTCCAAAGAGTTTAATAGATGCTTTAACCGCGCTTAGCTTTAAATACGGCGGTCTCCAAAGAGTTCCTGAAAATGAAATTGAAAATTTGCAAAACAAATTTCCATTTACAGTCACTCTTTTTTCGCCTTCAGAAATCTGCGGCCAAGCTCCAAACAAAAAATCTAGATTTTTATATTTGCAGCCTATAACTGATGCAACATCAAAAGATGTGGCTGAAAGCTAGCAATTAATTAATTATCTATTTTTATTTATATTTATGGAAATTTCAACTGCAATTGCAAATGCAAATATCGCAATAATAAAGTACTGGGGAAATAGGAATAATAAACTTGTTTTGCCTGCAAATTCAAGCCTTTCTTTTACAATGGATAGCAATCTTGAAACAAAAACCACAGTTATTTTTGATAAGGTATTTAAAACAGATGAACTCTGGATAAATGATGAAAAATCAAGAGAGGATGAAACAAAACGAGCATCAAATTTTTTAAAT
>CAZLIX010000087.1:0-3063 GCA_964559795.1 Microcaldota archaeon | reverse complement strand
ACCCCTAATAAAATGTTTAACTGATGATTATCAAGATGTAAGAGAAGCAGCAGCAGAAGCATTAATAAAAATAAACGATTCAAAAGGAGTAGCATTTGCAAAAATAATTCATTATAAAGATCAAGAATACATAAGAACTATTGGGTTAGAAAATTCAAGAAAAATAGTAAATGAATATTTAGAAAGAATAAAAGATAAAGTTTCAAAAGAAGAATTAAAGGAAATAAAATCAGAACTTTCAGTACTTCTTAGAACTGCAATAAATAATCAAGATATTTCTAAAAAACAATTAGAAGGACTTCCAAAGATTGAAAGAACTCGCAAAACCCCTGATAGTTTTAATAGATGTAAGGTGCTAGCTAAATGACAAAAGAGCAGGTTTTAACCCTTATATTGAAGGGTAGAATAAAAGAATTAACTGAAATCGACAATGAATATCATTATTTGCTATTTGAAGGCATTGCAAGCCATTTAAAACAAAAAAGATCAGTTTGTTGCATCGCACTTGCAGAAATTGCAAAAAAAGATACCCTAGCATACCAAAAATTATTGGATTTTGCAAGAGAGCCAATGAGCCAAAATAATAATATCGCTTATATGAAAAAAGCAAGCTCAATTTGGATTTTAGGTGAAATTGGAAAAAAAGATGCTATTTCATCTATTATGGAAAACTATTATGTAGATTTACAAATAAATCAAATCGCATCAAATTCACTTGCAAAGATTGTAGAAAATGATTTTTCTGCCATTGAAGAAATAATCGGCGTTTTTCCATTTTCAGAAGATTTTTTTGCAAATATTTTAGCAAAAGCAAACAGCCCTGAAAAAACCTCTTTTCTTATTTCAAATTTAAATAATGAAAATGAATCAACTGTTTTTGCATGTATAAAGGCAATTGGAATTACGAAAGATATTGAGGCAGCAAAACATCTTCCAAATCTTATTTTTAAAGAAAATAATTCTATTGTAAACGAAGTTGTTTCCACAATTGGAGAATTGATTGACTTTCAGGAAATTTTTGATATCGCCTTAGTTGGATTGAAGGATGATGATTTTTATAAAAAATCCTGTTATGCAAAAATTCTTGCAGAATCAAAAAAACCAGATACTATTTATTTGATCATAAACGAAGAATTGAATATTCACATAACAGGCAATCATAATCCAATGGAATTTATGAATTGCACTTCTGCTTT
The DNA here is from genome assembly GCA_964559795.1 of Microcaldota archaeon. Classification (GTDB taxonomy): domain Archaea; phylum Micrarchaeota; class Micrarchaeia; order Anstonellales; family Bilamarchaeaceae; genus JAQTSF01. The sequence goes on along the minus strand of CAZLIX010000087.1, from coordinate 1,867 downwards.
AAGGGAAGCTTACATTAATCTAATGAATAACTGTCCTTTTTCAATAGCAAACAAAAAGCAATTTGTCATGCTTTTAAAAGCAGCGTTCATTAAAATAGGAAATTATTCAACAATTTCTCAAACTATTAATAATTTTGAAAACATTTCTGTTTCATTATCCTTAGAAGAAATTTATGAATCTGTTGCAATATTTCATAAAGATCTATTAAATACTAATCCAAAAGAATTGATCCAAGAATTTAATCTTGAAATTTTGGAATTCGTTGCAATAATTCTAGCAAGATGTGACCAAAAGAAAACAGGAGAAATTATTCCAGTTGCTAAAAAAATATTTAATTTGCTCGATAATTGTCCATATGAACCTACAATGCTAAAAAAGATAAAGTCTTTTGAAGAAATTATCCTCACCTTAGTTATGGCAAAAGAAACTAGCGATAATTGTTCATTGCACACACTTAAAAAATTACTTCCAAGTGATGATAATTTTATTATTTGCCTAGCTCTTGAAATTTTAAAACAAACAAAAGATCATGAAACCGCTCTTCAAATTTCAATGTTTTTATTTCATGAAGAAGAATCAGTTAGAAAAGCAGCTGCCAGGGCATTAGAAAAAATAAACGATAAAAAAATCATTGAATTTAAAAAAATTGCATATGATAAAAATCGCGTCTCTAATGTTAAAGCAATTGGATTAAAAAGGGCAAAAGAAGCGATAAATGAATATTTAGAACATATAAGAGATTTTTTTCCAAAAGAAAAAATTGTTCATATAAAAAGATCCTTGTTTGTAGATTTGCGCAATCAAATGAATGATTTAGATATTTGCAATTGTTGCCATATCTCCCTCAGAAAACCTAAAAATCATAAGAATACAAATAACAGCGGAATGAATAGAACAATCAGGAGGGTTTTATAGCATGGTAAGCCAAGAGCACATCTTTTATTTATTAGTAAAAAATAAAATAGATGAAATTATAAGTTATGGTAAAGAAGCAGTTCTTATTTTAATAAAATTTCTAAAATATGAAGATAAAACTATTGTAATGTCATCATTATCTGCATTAGGAGAATTAAAAGATAAAAGAGCAGTTGATTGTATAATAACAACAATTATAATTGGTAGTTTTAGAAATATTGAGCTCAAAACAGCAGCAGCAAAAGCCATTGGAAAAATAAACGACAAAGACTCAATTCATAAATTAATTAAATATTTAGAAGATGATTCTGATTTATTTTCAGGAGAATTTCGTAGGGAAGGTATAGCGCTAGCATTAGGAGAATTAAATGACAAAAAAGCAGTAAAACCTTTAATAAAATGTCTAACTGACCTATTTTCCATTGTTAGATCTAGCGCAGCAAAAGCCATTGGAAAAATAAACGACAAAGAATCCATTTCTCAAATAATCGCATTGCTACAAAGCGAAAAATGGGAAGATAGGCAAGGAGCAGTTATGGCATTAGGAGAACTAAAAGAAAAATCTTCAATGAAACTTATAATAAAATGCTTAATTGATAAAGAGGAAGAGGTTAGAAAAAAAGCAGCAGAGGCATTAGAGCAAATAAACGATCCAAAAGGAATAGAAATCAGTAAAATAGTTTATCGTGATAGATCTTCTTACAAAAACAAAAATGAAATTTACATTAGGCAAATTGGACTTGAAAAATCAATAAAAGTTATATGTGAATTTCTAGAAATAATAAGGGATGATATTTCAAAAGAAAGATTTAATAAAATAAAATCAAGGCTTTCAATACTTGTAAGAAGTGCAATAAACAATCAAGATATTTCTAAAAAATCAATAGAACTTCCAGAACCTAAATGTAAAAATACAAATAACAGCGGAATGAATAGAACAATCAGGAAGGT
>CAZLIX010000086.1:0-3158 GCA_964559795.1 Microcaldota archaeon | reverse complement strand
ACCTTCTATTTTAGAAGAACAACTTAAAAAAAGAGGATTAAATCCAATTGATTTTAAATTTTATATCGATGCATTTAGGGTTGGAGCCCCTCCTCATGCAGGATGGTCAATAGGGCTTGAAAGAATAACACAAAAACTTACAAACCAATCAAATATAAGAGAATGCATGCTCTTTCCACGTGATCGGTTCAGGATTCATCCATAACTTCTTTTATTTTTTCAAATAATAATTCAAATTTATTATAACCTGAACTTAAATTAAAGTGGCCAGCACCCTTTACTATAATTATTTTTATATTAAGCTTATCTGCAATTTCTTGTGGTTTTTCAAGCTTTATATACGGATCATTATCAGAATGGAATATATAAAATTTTTTGCAGTTTTTTAATATCTTCTCATAATTGAATTGTCTGCACGTAAATGTTTTGTTTACAATGTCAAATTTCTCATTTTCCAGTTTTCCAAGAAAACCTGAAACCAAAAATGCAGAATCTGCCTTGTACTTTTCAAGAAGGGTTAGTATAAATGCAACTCCAAGGCTGTGGCCTATGAGAATTGTATTCTCATTTATTTTATCTTTGTATTTTTCAATAACTTTCATCCAATTATCCAGGCTTTGTTTTTCAGGAGTTGGAAATTTAGGGACGTATGTTTCAATTCCTTCTTTTTGAAGTTTTTCTTTTAAATAGCAAAACCAGTTTTCATCAGGGCCCCCAAAAGATCCGTGGATTATGAATGCGGTTTTTTTCATAAAATTTTTTCTATATCAATTAATATAAAATCCTTTCTTTACAAATATTTTTTATGAAAATCTTAAACCTAATATTAATATTGGCAGTGCCTATATTTTTTTTTGGATGTTTGACTGCCGAACAAAATATAGAACAAAAACCAGACATTTCAAAACCGTCCCTTTTTGAAAATGAAACTTCAACTGATGATGAACATTTGCAAAACCTTTCATTATGCAATTGCAATTTAGACCAAGATTGCATAAATGGGGAATGTGTTCTAAAAAAAGGATGCAATTATAATAATCCTGCCTGCGGAAATGAACAAAAATGTATGGATAATATTTGCAAAGAAAAGTCAGAATGCTCCTTTAATTCAGACTGCCCTGCAAATTATCTATGTAAAAATAATTCATGCCAAGTATACTGTACAAAAAATTCCCAGTGTCAGGAAGATGAGATATGCAAAAATGAAGAATGCATTAAGGTAGAGTGCAAATTAAATTCAGACTGCAATTCACTAACAAAACAATGTGTTGGGTATGAATGCATTGAGAGCAATAAATGCAATTTTGACCTTGAATGTGGACAAAGCCAGGTTTGTTTGAATCAGCAGTGCCATAATGTAGTAAATTGCACAATAGGAGAATGCGAAGACGATTATTTTAGGCTCGAATACGCTACATATGAAGATAAAAAAACAGAGCGCTCTGTATCTGCAACCATTTATCCAAAAACATTAAACGCTGCAGTATTTAGAATAGTCTGGAATGAGCCGGAATATTACGGCTATCTTTCAAGCGTTGAAAAATCATTTAATCCAACTGAAAAATTTTTCAGGTTTTTGATAATCCAGTATCCTGAATTCCAGCAGACAGAACATTACCTAATTGAATATGTAGGCGAACCAAATATACTCTATTTAGTTTGGCAAAGCCCTATCGAATTAGAGGAAAACTAACCTTCTTTAATATTTTTCCTTTCTTTTTATTATTATGGTAATTTTAGTTACAAATGATGATGGTTATTCTACTGGATTAAAGCTTCTTTTGAAAATTGCAAAATCAATCGACAAGGATTCCTATGCAATAATTCCAAATTACCAGAAAAGCGCTGTTTCAAAGGCAATAACATTGCACAAGCCAATAAGGATAAGCAAAAGGGAAAAAGATATTTATGAAATAAATGGAACTCCTGCAGATTGTGTTAATTTTGGATTATTTTGCACTGATTTTAAAAAACCAGACCTCGTTCTTTCAGGAATAAATTGGGGGGATAATGCATCTATTCATTCTCTATATTCTTCTGGAACCCTTGCAGCATGCACAGAAAGCGCATTATTTGGTATTAAATCATTGGGTTTTTCATTATATCGGAAAAGAGAAAAATGGAGTGAAAAGGAAAAATTTTGGGGAAATGAATCTAAAATTTCATCGCAAATAAAATACATAATAAAAAAATTGACCCCTTTTTTGAAAAAAGACCTTTTTTTCAGCATAAACATAAATGAAAATTCATCTAAAAATGAAATCCTATTTGCAATACCGCAGAAAAACAGGTTTGCAATAAAAATATACAAAAAAATAGATCCAGACGGAAAGCCTTATTTTTGGATAAAAGGACCTGCTGCAAAAGCAGAACATAATTCTGATTTCGATCTTATTTTAAAAGGAAAAACAGTAATAACTCCTATAAGAATTTCCCCTGTTGATATTGAATCTATCAATAAATTAAAGAATCTTTTCTGATTTTTATGGACTGGAAAGCGCATTTTATTTTTGGGTTTTTGTTATTTCTTTTATTTGGTTATTTTTTATTAAATATTTTCGATTCTATTACTCTATTATTTTATTCTTTTTTATGCGGTCTTTTTGCCCTTATTCCAGACTTAGACCACGAGCTTTCAAAATCAAGAAAAATTTTAGATAAACTTGTGCCTACAATTTCATTTGTTTTAGGATATATTTACTTTAACAATATCTTAAATTCAATTTATCTTACAATACTTGTCTCAGGAATTTATTTTATTTTCTTTGCCTTTCTAAAACCAAAACATAGGGGAATAACCCATTCAATATTATTTTTATTGGTCTGTTTTGCAATTATCTATTTTTTTAATAATTTTCTTGGAATAGTTTTTTTTATCGGATATTTGTCCCATCTTCTTTTGGATAGAACTCTAAAATTAATTTAGAAAAAACAAACCTTTTAATTTCTTATATTTTAAATTATTTCAATGATTCCAGAATCAAAATTTATAATAAACGAATATACAATAAGGGATTTGACAATTAATTCTGAAATAAAGCTTGCAAAAAAGCCAATGATAAGATGGCTTGCACTTTCATTAGGGCTTGTATACCCAAACGAATCAAGGACTTTTATTTTAGATATACTTGAAGTTCTGATTTATGCGCACATAAAAA
>CAZLIX010000085.1:0-3219 GCA_964559795.1 Microcaldota archaeon | reverse complement strand
TGTTTGATTTCACAACAACCGGAAGATTTGCACTAAGGGATTCAAGCACTACAAGCCCCTGCGTATCAAATTCTGATGGAAATGCAAATACGTCTGCAGCATCATAATAATTGGCAAGTTCATTTTCCAAAACAAATCCGGTAAAAATAAAATTATTCGAAAGCCCTTTGGATTTTACAAGGCTTTCATAATGCTCTTTTGCAGGGCCTTTTCCAATTACTATAAATTTAGCATTGGGATATATATTAAGAATATTATTTGCAGAGCTTATCAAAAGCTCAAGATTTTTTTCATGTGCAATTCTTCCGACAGTTAAGATTACAGGGCCTGTGCCAAGCCTTAACTTCTCTTTTATTTTTTTTCCGTTTCCATTTGAAAATCGCGCGGAATCAATGCCATTTGGAATTAAGTGCAAATTTTGTATATTTTGGGATTGAAGTATTTTTTTAACGGTATTTGAAGGGACAATAACACCATCAAAATTTGAATAGTACCATTTTAAGTATTTCCAGGAAACTGATTTTAAAAAATCCTGCAAAGAGCTGTTTTTAGTAAGATAATGCACTCCGTCAGGAACCATCGTATGGAAAGTGGCAACAGATGGAATTTTTAATTTTTTTGAGCATTGTATTGCAGCAAGGCCTGTTGTTGCAATGCCATGTGAATGAATTATATCAATCTTATTTTCCTTAACCCTTTTTATTGCAGATAAAAAAGGGAACAGAGCAATTCTATAATCTGGATATGGCTTAAAAATCGCAGAAGTAAAATGATAAGTATTATTGTCTTTGTTTTCAATTTTTTGTTTTTTTGAACCCGGACAGAAAATAAAGACATTATGCCCTTTTGATTCAAATTTTTTTCTTAAAAGAACTATTGAATTTACTACCCCGTCAGAATTAGGAAGATAGGTATCTGTAAAAAAGGCAATATTCATATAGGATATATATATAGAGTTAAATATAAAAACCTAATAAAATTATTAAAAATGGTATTTAATGCTTTTAAAAACAAAGGTTTAAATAACAAAACAGGAATAATTAATAGTGGTGAGTTTTTGAAAAAAAACAAAAAAATGCCCAGTAGAATTAAGAAGTCACCCGCAAAAAAGCAAAAACCAATTAAAAATAACATGCAAAAAAAATGCAAAAGCACTAATACTGATAAAAAGGCGAAAACAGAGCAGAAAAAAGAAATAATTAAAGAAATTCCAAAACCCAAAATAAGAAAAGAGGCAACAGAGCAAGAAAAAAAAGAAATTTCTGGAATATTCTCAAATGCTCTTGTAAGACACCAGTTTATTGCAATAGGCGGTGAAAATTCGCTAGACATTGTAAGAAATTATCCTCTTGATTTAAGCGATGAAGAAATGAGCAAAAAATTAAAGGTAAAAATAAGTGATGTAAGGTCTACCTTAAATAAAATGCATGGAGAAGGATTTGTAAATTACAGCAGAAAAAAAGATAATGAAACAGGATGGTATTCATACAGCTGGTCTTTAAACAGGAAAAAAATAGAAGAATGGGCAGACAAGATAACTTCTGAAAAGAAAAATAATGCTGGAACTGGAGAAAGATACTTTTGCAGAAAATGCGGCTCTGATTCCATAGTTGAATTTGTAAGCGCTATGGAAAATAATTTTAAATGCCCGTGCTGCTCTAAAACATTAGAATTTTTAGATTCTGAAAAAGCTGAAAATTTTGAATTGATTTCAGAATTTATGAAAAAAAGGAGAGGCTTGTGAACTACCAGGAAATAAATACATATGTTGTTTTAGTAAACAATGAAAAAATACTTGTTCTTAAAAGGAAAAATGATATTTGGGAGTTTCCTGGAGGAAAAATAGAATGGGGAGAATCCCCAAAAGATGCTGCAATAAGGGAAACTGTTGAAGAAACAGGAATAATCCCATTTGATCTTATGCTTGTTGGAATTACCTCTGCAACTTATACAAAAGATGAAAATGAAAAGCACTCTATTTATTTGGTATATCTTGGCAGGTGCAGCGAACAAAAAATAACGCTTTCAAATGAGCATCTTGAAGGAAGATGGCTTGGACTAAATGAAGTAAAATATATGAAACTTGGGTTAAATGCTGAGCCGATTCCTGAATTAATCGAAGATCTTATTACTCAGTAATAAAAGAAATACATGATTCTTTTTTAGTTTGGTTTTGTATATCTTCACAGCATTCGATAGTTTTCAGCTTTGATGAGATTTCAAGAAAGCAGTCGTCTTTTTTATCTGTATTTTCAATCAGCGTGCAAAGGCCTAGATCAAGCTTAGTTGTTCCGATTATTAAAAGACAGTCGTCTTTTTTTGAGCCTGCCATTTGGCAATAGGATGCATCGTTATTATAAACTGCCTCAGATTTAAAGCAGTTTTCAGGATCATCATCATAAATGCAGGCATAAAAATTTGCTTCTGTATCCCTGTAAAGATAAAAATATTCCAAAAGCTGGCTTTCATTTGAAAGAGTTTGTGGTATTTCAAATAATGTCGCTTCCGAGGTAATCGTCAAAAGCCTTGTATAAAATGTAGGTATTGCATTTATTGTATATGTAAGATTTGAAAACATCCTGTCCCCATTTTCATAAAGGCAAACCTGATTTGTAAAATTTGAGTATATCTCAAGCTGGGAAGATGTCATTGAAAACTTTGCAAGCTCATCAATATTTAATTTTTTATAATCAAGGTCGTATTCAAAAAGATGGCACTCCTTATCTGAAATATTTACAATTTCTTCTTTTGTAAAATTCATTGCTCCTCTTTCAATTAAAAAGACTGATGCATCGATATCCTTTTGGGCCAATTCTTTTGAAGGAAATTCAATTAATTTGGAATTAGCATATGCTTTCAGCTCTTCATTTTCAATAATTGAGCACTTTTCTTTCTTATTATATTCTATGCACATTATAGTACCATTTTCAAGATAATATATTTTTTCCGTGTAGAATAATGCGCTCATTTTGAGATATTGACCTTCTTCATTTTGTATGATGCTTAATTTTTTTTAAAGCACATCTAAATTTAAAATATAATCTTTTGAATAATAATTAAGTGAATATTCCCCTAAAAGATCAAGATAATTTTTAGAAATATTTATCGGCTCTTGTGGTTTTGGCTCAAGAAGAAAATTCCCATAAAACAGCACTAGATAAGCGCTTATTCCAAACACAAATAATGCTAAAATAAATAAACCAATATTTTTAGATTCCA
>CAZLIX010000084.1:0-3244 GCA_964559795.1 Microcaldota archaeon | reverse complement strand
AATTGCCCCACAAAGATTCATAATTACTGAAATGAGAAATGAATGGGTTTAACATGCAGAGCCTTAAAACTCTTACTTTTCCAACCCTTTTCCATTCCTTTTCTGAAATTCCAAGCCTTTTTACAAATTCTATTGGTGCGTCCCCATAATCTACATTGCTCAATTCTGTATTTGAGGTTATCCAATCATTTTTATAAACAGGTCCATGTAAATAAGTGGACTATTAATAAATATTATAATTTAATTCGTTCATTTTTTCAAGGTCCTTGTTTCCCTTTTAATTAAATGCCATGCATACAATATTAAAATCAGTTTTTAAAACAAGCGGCTCTATTATAAATTCCTTTCCTTTGGCTTTTATGGATTTTACTTTTTTCAAAGAATTTGTAAGCATCTGCGCGCCTTCAATGCTTCTTCCAATTATTTGCCCATATCCTGTAATATCTAATGGGATTACCCGATGGCTTGCCCATACTGCTGCAGCAGTTGCCCCTGCCTTTGAGCCTTCAAAAATATATGAGCCAAGAAGAACTGGGGACTCTTTTCCTTTTTCAAAAACATATGCTGCAAAATATGAAACAAGATCTAAAATCCTTCTATCTTTAATTGCAATTCCTCCTGCAGAATATGGGATATACCCCATTTTATGTGGATCTATTGTAATTGAATCTGCTGTTGGAATTGCCTTATAAGATTCATAAATTTCTTTTGAAGGATAACTATGATTTCCAACGAAAATATGCTCTGAAAACAGCCTTTTTTTAAGTGTGGAATAGCTTATAAATTTGCTTTTTTCATCTAAAAAAAGCGCTCTTGAATATCCTCCGTAAGCTGCATCTACATGAAAGTAAAATGAAATTCCTTTTTTCTCGTAGTTTTCTTTTAGTTTTGCAATTTCGTTTATCTTATCTATTGCTCCTTCTTCTGTTGTTCCAACAACTCCAACTACTGCAATTATTGGAATCTTTTTTGAAATATGGGAATCAATTATTTTTTTCAAAATAGATATGTCCATTCTAAAATGCTTATCCACCTGGACCTCTATAAAATTTTTGTTTCCAATTCCAAGAATATCTCCTGCTTTTACCCATGAATAATGTTTTGATTGCGGAACTAAGACTACGCCGAATTTTCCTTCCCCTGCTCCGTTCCCCCTTATTGTTTCATTTCTAACTTCATCAAAACAACCTGCTTTTTTTACCTTATCTATTAGATCCAAAATATTTTTTACTGGCATATTTAAGAGTTGCCAGTCGCTTTTTCCTTTTACAAGAACTGGTTTTATTTTTTTTACTGCCAGTGGAAATGATTTAAGGTTTCTTGCCATCCATAATCCTTCGTAATTTGCAATTGTTCCATCTGTTGTTATATGACCCCAGGAATATTTTATATCAAATCCTAAAAGGCGGGAAAAATCCTGCCCTGCTTCTATTTCCATCGGTGCTGTTGCAGTAGATGCTTCATATGCAACATTATTTGGATTATATAAAATTGTTGCCATATACGCAAGATTTGCAACCATTAGTGTATCGGAATTCATATGCCCAAGATAACGCGCAGAAAACCAAGGCATTGAAGTTGCCTTAAGCTTTCCTGAAAGCTCTGATAGAACCTGGGTGGTTTTTTCGATTGTTTTTTCATAGTTTTCCTCTCTCATTTCTGAAATCTTGATTATTTCTTTATCTTCTGGATGAAAATCCCTTCTCCAATGCATATGTTCATCCATTAAAAAATTCAAGGTGGTTTTAAAATAATCCATATTTTCAGATTTTGGACCTAAAAAAAGTGCCTTAACTTCTAATGCTTTTTTTTGTTTTTTATTTTTGGGCATTATTATTTCACCTTTTTAGTTTTTTTTATTTTCTTTTTTGGTTTTTTTTCCGTTTCTTTGGCTTTCCATTCCGGCTTTTTGAAATGATATATCAAAAGAGGTATTGCAACTACGATCAATGTTCCAAATACCATAAATAACGTATAATTATGGGAATCTTCTGTTATCTGGCTCGGCGGAATTATTGCAAGTATAAACAAAAACACCATTGCAAGAAATCCAAATCCTGCAACAAGCCACATTCCAAATTTTCCTCCTGGAATTGAAAATGGTCTTTTTACATCTGGATGTGAATACCTAAGCTTTATTGCTGAAGCATACATAAGCCAATACATCACTATATACACTGCGGTTGTAAGTGCAAAAAGCATCCAAAATGAGCTATTTACCCCTCCTGGAAGTAATACATAAACAAGCCCCCAAAAAGTAATCATTATTGCCTGTAAAATCAGCATATTTGTTGGAATATCATTTTCATTTTTCTTTTGCAATATTAAAGGAAGATTTCCATCTTTTGCTGTTGCAAAAAGCCCTCTTACGGGCCCTAAAATCCATGTAGAGACCTGTCCCACTGCCCCAAGAACTATTAAAAGGGCGAATACTTTTACAAGCCATTCTGCTCCAAAGCTCTGGAAGATTATTTGGAATGTTTGCATTATTCCTGCAAGAAGATTTAGGTTTTCAACAGGAACAAGCATTGCAACTATTAGTGAACCTATTACTCCAATAATTGTTGTTAATATTCCAACTACTAATATGCCAAGAGGATAATTTTTCTGAACATTTTCTATATTTTTTGCATGCGTTGCAGTCATTTCAATTCCAATAAAAACAAAAACAAATGTTACTAGCAAGACAAGATCTGAAAGAGAGGAAAAATCCGGAAGAAATTCTTCAAAAGAAGGATTTAGGGTTAATTGCACCGGATTTCCTGAAAAGATGTAAAATAATCCTCCTAATATTAAAACAATTGCTGGAATAAATGTCCCTATCACAACTGAATAGGAACTTATTTTTGAATAGGTTTTAAGGCCCCTGAAATTCAAAAATGTAAACCCCCACCATATCACAACGATTATTAAAAATTGGAATAATTTATTATCTGCAAGGTTTGGGTCGAAAAAATATGCAAGCGTTGCTGCAATAAAAGTTAAAATGCTAATAAAGCCGATTGTCATTTGGAACCATTGAAGCCAGACTGCTGTAAAACCCCATTTTTGGCCGAATGCATTTTTTACCCAGGCATATACCCCTCCTTCTTCTGGCCAGCCTGTTGCAAGCTCTGCTGAAACCAAAGATGCAGGTATTAAATATAAAATTACAGAGAGCAGGCAGAATGCAATAACTTCCCAGCCAACTACTCCTTGAGTCGGAAAAGTCCTTATGCTCATTAAAGCTGCGCAAGTCAATAAT
>CAZLIX010000083.1:0-3259 GCA_964559795.1 Microcaldota archaeon | reverse complement strand
AAAGAATTGAAGAAAAGGTGAGAGCCATTATTAAAGAAGAACCTGTTGTTTTTGAACTTAAAAATCTTGCTCAGCTTTCAATTCGTTTTGATGAAAAGATGTTTGAAGCTCCAGGCTTTTTAGTTTACATATTAAAAGAATTGTCGTGGAACAATATTAATATCATTGAGATTGTGTCTACATATACAGAACTTGTAATTGTATTGGAAAAAGACAAATTAATGAATGCATATCACATAGTGCAAAAGATGCTATTTTAATAAATTTAATGATATTTAAATTTAATTTTCATTTTAGCACTAAAAGTGATAAAGATTAGTAACATTTTTAAATATTGTTGAATATTTATTCAACTATGTATCCACTGGATGAAAAAGATTTAATAATTTTAGATTTGTTAAAGGAAAACGCAAAAAACTCAATAAATCAAATTGCAAGAAAAACAAATATCCCTGTTGCAACAGTACATCATAGATTAAAAAAATTAGAAGAAGACGGAATAATAAAAAAATATACTATTATTTTAGATAAGGAAAAACTTGGAAGAAAAATTACCGCATATATTTTAATTAAAGTAAATTATCCTCATGGTCAAAGAACAGATCAGGCAGAATTACTTAGAAAAATTGCAAAAATAGATTATGTAGAGGATTCATCGATTTTAACAGGTGATACTGATATAATTTTAAAAATAAATGTCCCTTCGATTAAAGAACTTAATAAATTCCTGCTTGATGATTTAAGGAATATGGAAGGAATTGGTGAAACTAAAACATTGATAGCTCTTGAAAATATCACGAAGGTATAAGAAATTTAACTAAAAACACGCTTTTTTCATGTTTAAGCTTGTTCTTGTAAGGCACGGAGAAAGCATTTGGAACAAAGAAAATAAATTTACCGGATGGACGGATATAGATTTAACAAAAAAGGGAATAAATGAATCATTGGAATGCGCAAAAATATTATCAAGGGAAGGATATATCTTTGACATTGCATTTACTTCTGTACTAAAAAGATCTATAAGAACATTATTAATAATTTTAGAAAAATTAGACCTTATGTGGATTCCAACGCAAAAAAGCTGGAGATTAAATGAAAGGCATTACGGCGCTCTTCAAGGATTAAATAAAAAAGAAACAGTTGAAAAATACGGTGAAAAACAAGTTCTTTTGTGGAGAAGAAGCTATGATATGAGGCCTCCTGCTCTTAAAAAAAATGATAGCAGAAATCCTTTATTTGACCCAAAATATAAAGATTTAAAAAAATGCGAAATCCCTCTTTCAGAATGCCTTAAAGACACAGCAAAACGATTTTTACCTTACTGGGAAAATGAAATAGTTCCGGAAATAAAAAAAGGAAAAAGAGTTATCATAGTTGCACATGGAAACAGCTTAAGGGCACTTTTACAGCATTTAGATAAAATTTCGGATGAAAAAATAGTAAATCTTAATATACCGACCGGAATTCCGCTCGTATATGAACTTAATGAAAAAATGAAACCTATAAAATCATATTATCTGGGAGATGAGAAAAAAATAAAAAAAGCAATGGAAAAAGTAAAAAATCAAATAAGAAAATAAATTAAAAGTTAATTGTGTAGTGATTATTATGAAAATGAAGATATTTGCTATTTTTTTGGTTTTTGGATTTTTATTTTTTGGATGCGTAAATGATCAAAATAATCAAAAATACTTTTGCGATGATGGCCAGGAAGTTAATAATTTATCAGAATGCACAAAATTAAATTTAACAAATGAATCAAAAAAATGCAGCGATGGAACTGAATTATTTTCCTGTTCAGATAGCAAACCAAATTACTGCAATGAAAATTTTGAATTGGAAGAAAGGGCCTCGAAATGCGGATGCCTAGAAGGATATACGGCTTGCCTGGAAAAATGCATTGGTGAAGATGAAATATGTTGCATAGATGATTTATGCGCTCAAAAATTCTTGGAAGTTTTAAATTCGAAAATAGATTATAATACAAATGTTGAAATAGATATAATTGAAATGGAAAAAATTTCGGATGGGAAAAAAAAGCTTGCTGAAATTTATGCGCTATTTCTAATAAAAAATAATGGACAAGATAAGGCAACGATATATTGCTCTGATTTTACAGTTGAGGATATTTCAAAAAGGGAGTATGTGCTAAGAGAATCCAAATTAGAACATTTTGGCAAAAAAACCCAAAATTCATATTCAATAGAGGCAAATGGTAGCGCCTTAATCGAATGCTATCAAAAAATAGATTATGAAGCAGAATTAGAATATATTCAAATAAAAGAAAACGAGCAAACTATAAAAAAATATACCCTTTTCCCAGAAACATGGGCAAAATTCCAAAATCTTGAATATGTTTATATGCCAATTGGAGAAAGCAAGGAGCAAACTGCATATGTTGGAACAAAGGGGCCTTTAAAGGTCACTCTTGAAAAAATTGGGAAAAAAACATATAAAAATAAAATGCAAATCATTGTTTTTTGGAAGCTTGAAAACCTTAAAAGACCTGGATGGTATGAATATTTAGATAGGATATTCATTTTTCCATATAAAAATACTGCAATAGGAATAAACGGAACGAGATATTATTCTGAATATATAGCAGGACAGGAAAACTTTGAACTTGCTGAAGGATATATTTCCCCGCTTGGAAATGCAACTGGAAGTGTTGTAATACCAAACTTGCCAAATCATTCTGGCCCTACAAAAGTATATCTTGAAGTAAAAGATTTTGTTGATTTCTGGTTTGAAATAAATCTAGAATGATAATATGGTTCAGAAAATATTTGAAAATATATCGAAAAAAAAGGGGCTTCCTCCTGAAACAATAGTGCATACTGGAAAAGAAAATAAAGGGTCAGTAAAAATAAGACTAATAGAATGCAATGAAAATAGTTTTATCGATAAGGAAGTCCCGTTAAATTTTATAAAAAAAAGTAAAAATAAAAAAATGTGGATAAACCTGGACGGAGTACATAATACAGGATTAATTGCAGAAATTGGCGAAAAATTTAAAATCCACGGTCTTGTGCTTGAAGATATCGCAGATGTATCCCAGCGGCCAAAAATAGAGGATTACGGAGAATATGTATATATCGTTGCAAAAATGATTTATCTAAAACCAAAAGAAAGCGAAATTATATCAGAACAGATAAGTTTTATAGTTGGAAAAAACTATCTTATTTCTTTCAAAGAAAAAAAGGTAGATATATTTGATGGGATACGTGAAAGAATAAAAAAAGTGCAAAAAACAAAACTA
>CAZLIX010000082.1:0-3380 GCA_964559795.1 Microcaldota archaeon | reverse complement strand
AAAAAACAAGGAAAAATTTGAAAATTATATTGAAGAAATGCTAATTGATATAAATAATGAGGAATCCTTATCGCTCATCGCAGAAATGTGCAACAGGGAACTTTCAAAAAAATTAAAAAAGCATCTCATGCTGATTGCAAGAGATGATATATTAAAAAATAAGAAAAATTCAATATTTGCCCTTGCAATAATTGAAGATGAATACAAATAGGTTGCAGATTTTTTTAAAATGATGCTAAAAAGAGCTGAACCTCAGCTTACAATAATTTTGTTAAATGCAATCTCAACAAATAGAAAAATAAGCAATAAAGAGCTCTTAGATAATATAAAAGAGCTTGAAAAAAGCGGCAATCCATACATACAAAAGATTGCACAAACGATAGGTAGGTTATAAATATGGAAATAGTAAAAATACCAAAAGAAAGGGTAGGTGTGCTTTTAGGAGAAGGCGGAAAAACAAAAGAATTGATAGAAAAGGATGCAAAAATAAAATTAAAAGTGGATTCTGAAGGCGAAATTACAATTGACGGTGATGAAGACAAAGTATATTTTGGAGTAGATATAGTCAAAGCGATAGGGAGAGGTTTCAGGCCACAGGAAGCAATAAAGATAATCACCAAAAATAAATCATACTTTATGATAAACTTGAAAGAATTTTCAAACACCCCAAATGGAATTGCAAGAATAAAGGCAAGAATAATTGGTGAAGAAGGAAAAGTAAAAAAAGAGGTTGAGTCTGCAACAGAATGCTCTATTTCTGTTTATGGAAAAACAATTGGAATTATTGGCGATTATGATACAATTGAATATGCAAAAGAGGCCATAACAAAATTGATAAAAGGATCCCAGCATTCAACAGTATTTAATTATTTAGCAGATGTACGAAAAAAAATTATGCAGGAAAGGTTGAGATAATGAGCGAAAGTGAAATTTCAAAGAATTTTAAGGAGCATTCGGTAGCAGAATTTTTCAAGAAAAACAAGCAGATGCTTGGATTTTCAGGAAAAATAAGATCGCTTACAACAATATTGCACGAATATATTACAAACAGCCTTGATGCATGTCAAGAAGCAAAAATTCTACCGGAAATAAATGTCGAGATAAATGAAATAGATAAGGAAAACGAAAAATACGAAGTAATCGTTGAAGATAATGGACCTGGCATTCCAAAAAGCCATATAGGCAAAGCGCTTGGAATGATGCTTTCTGGAACAAAATTTCACAGGTTTATACAACAAAGAGGACAGCAAGGTATCGGAGCTGCAGGATGCACAATGTTTTCGATGCTCACTGTTGGAAAACCTGTTAAGGTTACTTCCGGCTGTAATGGAAAAGTAATTGAATGCGAAGTTTCTGTTGATTTTAAAACAAATAAACCCATAATTGAAAATGAAAAAGAAATTGAAAGCAGTTTTCAAGGTTTAAGGATACAGGGGCAATTTGGAGAGGTAAAATATGAAAAAAGCAATTATGGGCCTTATGAATATATAAGAAGAACTGCACTTGCAAATCCATATTTGAAAATAACTTTCAAAGATCCCTCTGGCCAAATTGAAATTTTTCAAAGGTCTGCTGATATTTTGCCGCCAAAGCCGATTGAAATAGTTCCACATCCTCTTGGAATAGGGCCTCATGAACTTTTAGAAATTGCAAAGGTTGAAAAAAAATATACAAAATTATCATCTTTTTTCCAAAACAGATTTTCGAGATTTAGTGCTGGAAAAATTGCAGAATTAAAAGAAGTTGCTCCTGAAATTGATTTTGAAATGAGCCCTGAAAAATTAAGCTGGCAGGATGCTGAAAAAATAACAAATGCCTTTTCAAAAATAAAATGGGTTGCTCCAAGCCCTGAAGGGATTACCCCGATTGGCCAGGAACTTATTGAAAAATCTTTCATAAACGTTTTGAGCCCGGAAATGGTTGCCGTAACAGAGCGAAAGCCAAAAATATACAAAGGCGGAATTCCATTTATTATAGAAGTAGGGATAGGTTATGGTGGAGGGGTTGAATCTGCCGGTAAAAAAGGAGAAGTGATGAGATTTGCAAACAGGTCTCCTTTGCTTTTTGATGCAGGAGGCTGCGCGATAACTGAAACAATAAAAAATATGGATTGGAAAAGATATGACTTAAAAAATTTTGAAGAAGAGCCTATTGTAATTGTTGTAAATATTTCAAGTGTCCATATCCCTTATACAAGCGCAGGAAAACAAGCTATTTCACCAGAAGAGGAAGTAGTTGATGAAATAAAAAATGCAATAATGGAAACGTGCAGGTCCATTCAAAAGCATATAAGCGGAAAAAGGAAGGAACGGGAAATGGAGGGCAAAAAAAAGGCTATTTCGAGATATATAGGGCAATTTTCAAAAGATCTGGCAGAACTTTCGGAAAGCTCTGATTCTGAAAAAATAAAAGAGGTTCTTGAAAGCATGATTGGAGAAAAATACGGTGAATAAAAATGGCAAAAAAAATAGATATAGATGAAGAAACTGCTCTTCAAAGACTAAAAAATCTTGGAAAAAAAATGTATATTGAGGTGATTAGCAGGGAATCGCCTACATTCAATGCTCCACTGCGCTCAAAATCAAATGTAAATTATGATCCATCATCGGAATGCCTTAAACTAGGAAATAAAGAGGAAACAAGGACTCTTTTGAATGTCTCGCAGTCAAGAACATTTATGCAAACTGTTGCAATTGCAAATAAGACAAAAAAATTTTTGGATGAAAATCTGCACACAAGTATCAGAGGTCTTTATTATCAGCTTAAATTCAGCCTTGGTGATGATATTGATGAAAGCTTATTTGAAGAACAAGGAGAATCAAATGTATTAATTGAGGACTTAGAAGCTTCGTTAAAAGTAAAACGAGAAGACCTTCATTTAACAACTGATAGAAAAGGTGTTCTTGCAGGGCCTGTAAAAATAAGGGATGTTTTTGCAGGAGAAGAAAATATAATTGATGGAGAAAAACAAGGAAGATCCGGATGGATGATTCCAAGCGATGTTGATAATGGAATGAGCTTTTTAGAAATCAAGGCAAGTTATGTTTTAGTAGTTGAAAAGGATGCGCTTTGGCAGAGGCTAAATGAAGATAAATTTTGGAAAAAAGAGAATTGTATATTAATTACCCCAAAAGGACAAGCTTCGCGAGGAACAAGAAGGATAATTAGAAAGCTTGCAGATGCAGGGCTTCCTATTTATGTATTTACAGATTGCGATGCATGGGGATGGTATATTTATTGGACAATAAAAACAGGAAGCATGAATCTTGCATATCTTGGAAAGGCATTTGCAACCCCTGAGGCTAGATTTTTAGGAGTTACTATGAGCGATATTGAAAAATTTGAATTTTTGCAAAAATTGACAATAAACGCAAAAGATA
>CAZLIX010000081.1:0-3634 GCA_964559795.1 Microcaldota archaeon | reverse complement strand
GATATATACTCTTAATAAATTCCAAACCAAAAGCGGCCCTGTAACAATTGGGGCAGCATATAAAAATACTGCAATTTTCCAGAATCTTTCAAAACTTGCAAAAAGCAATGAATCCTATGTATACCAAAGATATTCACATTCAAGGCAAACCGAAGAGGAAATTGAAAAGCAAAAAAGCCAATATGAAAAGGATTTTGAAAGATTTATTGAGCAGGCAAAAAAAGAAACCCATACAATCGGGGTATTTACAAATTGGAATAATCAGGTTATGGGAGGAGCAGGCCTTGAATTTAATCTTGCAGATGGAATAGAAAAAGGCGCAGGACAAATAATAGCTTATGTATCCGATGATGTTTATCTCGGGCTTTCAACAAAGGCAACAGTTGTTGATAAAGAAACAGGAGCAATGCTTACATGCGTATTTAGTGTCGGGAAAGACGGAGTATTTAGAATAGATGTAGGTGTTACAACCCCCACGCAGGATTTTTCAGATGAGCACTTAAAAAATATCCTAGGAAGAGTATTATTTAATGCAGGAAAATCTGTTCTTGTTTCTCTTTCAGGAGGAAGCGTAAAAGGAATTTCAAACCTTGGAACAAGCGGGCAAGGAGAACTTTATGTTGGATGGAAAGATGATTCAGTAACTCATTTTGTTGCAGCAAATGCTGCCGGAATAAATGATTCTCCTTCTGCAGAAAGCAAGGGAAAAATTGCATTAGGATTTACAGGAAGTTATGGCTACACCAAAGAATACGAAAGTGGAACCTACCACTCATTTACATTTGACCTCATATTTGCAGGGGATGCAAAATGGTTTAAATCAAAACCTGATTTTTCAAAACTTTTAGGAGCGCAGGCAACCTATGCCCATGAAAGAGATACGTTTGTTAAAAATGAAAAATGGGGGGCCACAATCGGATTTATCCCAGATGGAACAAGGCCTGAAATAACCACAACACCTTTTGATTATTTCTCATTTTTAAATAGGTTCTTGCACATATACGGGTTTTATACACAAGAAAAAATCGGTACGCGGTGATGAAAATAGCAAAAGATTTAATTCAAAAAGAATTAATCATTTCAAATGCATCACAAATCCAAATACCAGCAGATGTTATAAATTTGGCAAAAGAAGAGTTCATCAAATCAAAAAATTTTGAAAATACATTCAGCTCTTTTTTAAATAAATTAAGAAAAGAGGGATTTAAGCTATCTGATGAAGTAGTTTTGGATCTTTATTCTAAGTTTTATTCTATAATTGAGGAATTTAAAAAGGCAGACGCGCTTTTCTTGGTACCCCATAAAAATAAATTAATCATTGGAACAAGCACTGATGGGTTTGGCCAAACATTTGTATATGTTCCAAAAGAAGTTTTCCAAAAAGCAAAAGAAGAGCATAAAAATACTGGGTTTTTCATAAAAACCTTTGATGATTTTCTAAAAAAATGCAAAAATCTCCCATCAGAAGAAATCCAATCCTTATTCGAGCTTTTTGATTCAATGATTGAGACAAAAGCACCATTTGATGTTTATAGGCAAGTTAATCTTTCAACAAAGCTTGCCATACAATACGAGTTGGATACCTCTGTTAATTCTGTTGAAGGAGCTTTAAGATATATAAATTCTTTAAGCTATGGAAAATCACTTACATTAACAGAATACGGGAAAGAATACTCTGAAGGAAAAATGGGAGCTCCTGTTCCAATATTTGGAAAATTTTCAAAAAATGAATTCATTGATGCAATCGACAATTTTTTAAATGAGGTTAAAAATTCAAATATTTCTGATGATCGAAAATTATTATACTATTCATTTATTGCACTTGCAAAAAGGGAAAAAAGCTGGGCTTTATACAGGGTTGGAATGGATATTTTTCAAGTCTGCAAAACCAATCCAAAAAAAATAGATGAAGAAAAATTTTATTCTATTGCAGATAGGATTACTTCATTTGTAGAGCCGCAGACAGGTCATATAATGAAAACTTATCAAATAGGGTTATCTCCTACAATTTCCTCTAACTTAAAGCCTGCAATGCAGGTGGATTTGGGTTACTCTGAAAAGACAGTATATGGACAAAAGCAGATTTATGCTGCAGGTCCTTCTGCAATAATTTCAGAAAATCCAGATGTTGGTGCAAATATTACTTTAAGCAATATCCTTGCAGGAAATGTTTTTGTTTCAGGGCAGGTTTCTGTCGGATTAAAATCCTTGCAGTTAATGAGAACGCCTGCAGGAAGCTATGATTTGATGATAGGGTTTGGAAAAGCTGGAAACCAGGAAGGATTAATCTCGTTTCCATTATCGGTTATAAGAAATTATCCATGGCTTTTGGCGATCCCTGCATCAGTTTCACTTATCTCAGGGGCAGTTGAAATTGCAGGAATTGCCGAAAATTCAACAGATTCAATTCTTGGAAGTTCGCTTCTTTTATACACAATTTATCCTGCACCTATATATACCCTAGTTAGGTTGGCCCATCTTTTTGATTATCTTGTAGTAGATAAGCCTGGAAAGAAAAGGGACTGGTATGAAAATATTGAATTTTTGAAAAGGTCGATGTTTTTTTTAGGAATTGGAGAAACAAATACAGCTCTTTCAATTATAGACGGGGTTTTGGCAAACTCAAATGGTGCAACAAAAGGCTATGCACTTGCGCGCGAAGATGAGGGTATTTTGCAAGAAACAGTTCATATGAGATCAAAAGAGCCAGGGGATCCAAAAAAAGCAATTGAGGAAAAAATAATCATTCATACAAAAAATCTCCAAAAAATATTGGATTCAGGAATTGCAAAAGAAAATATTTTTGATTTTCTTGAAAGCTACACTTATTTAATTTCCAAATATAATAATTATATTGTTGGAAATTCTCCAGTAAATCCGGTTTATTTTGCAAAAGAGCAGGATCTTGTTGATTTCGTTTATGCAACTTTTAAGGCAAGCATTGCCCTTTCCAATTTCAATTCAAATAATTCAAAATGGGTTAATCAAAATCTCAAAAAAGATCTATTCATACTTAATTTGATTGCCCCACAGTTTGATACAGACCCAGTATTAAAATTAAATATGGCATTCAACTCAATAATTAATTTTGAAAAAGCAAACGCGCAAAAAGAAGCAAAAAAGCTTGAAAACGAACGAAAAGAATATGTAAAAAAATATGGAAGCGATGCCGGATTTAAAAAAGCGAAAATAAAAGAGCCGGAAACAAAAATAGATATCGAAAAAATTTCAAATCTTGCATCCCTTATGCGGATTTCAAGGGATAATCTAAGATCTGTAATTACATGGCAGCTTGACAGGGCCTTTTTTGAAAAGGAAAAAATAAATTATCATCTTAAACAGCCAGGGGTGCTGATGGATGAAAAAACCACAAATGATTTTATAAAGAAATTTATGAATCTTTCAGCGCTAAAAGAAACCCTTTCAAACAGTGATATTTTTCAGTTAGTCTCAACGCTTATGGCATTAAGGGAAAATGGGCTTGTCAATGACCTAGAATACAATCTCATTGAGGCAAAAATAAAAAGCTGGATGATAGATAATCTTGGAAGCAAAAGCAAATGGCTTACAAAGCCCGTTTCAGATATGAGGCTTGGAAGCAGGGGCCCTAGAATTTTCAGCCCTAAAGAAGAAT
>CAZLIX010000080.1:0-3659 GCA_964559795.1 Microcaldota archaeon | reverse complement strand
TGTAAAAGATAGCTTAGTGACAGAAAATTACAAGCTTATAGTCCAAATAATAGAGGATCAATCTTATGATAATTTATACCAATATTTTATTAATAATGGCATTGATTTAAAAATCAGCAATGCCGAAGATAAAAATTTTAAACAAATTTTAGACAATCACGAAAAAGCAGACTATTTTTTATTTGTAATAGATGAAAAAAGCGATATAAAAAACACTATAAAACATATAAAACAAATAAAACAGCAAAGCATTAGCGCTCAAATTGCTTTAGTCCTTAAAAAATATGAAGACAAAACCAAATTTACAGATGTAAATATCACAAGATTTTTTCATCTTGATGAACCGCATATGGTAGAAGATTGGGTAAAAACAATTATTACGACAATTTAGTTATTACAACAAAAAAGATAATATTTGTTTCCGGTTCCCGCTCGATTTCAAGGGTATATTTTTGGCCATCCAACGCCTTTTCTACTAATCCGACGAATTCTTTTTCATTCCTAGATATAAAATTCCAATCGCAAAACCAATTCAAAAGTAATGGTTTATGTTTATCATAATCTTTATAAGCAAAAATAAGTTTGCCGTTACTTTTTAATAAATTAAAACTATCTTTAAAAATCTTATCTAACATTCTATCTTGTAAATAATCTGCTATACCTATGCTGTAAATCATGTCTATTTTTGGGGGAACGGCGGCTTTATCTAAATGCAAAATATTTTCTTCCAAAAAATCAATCTTAACTGGATCTGTGTTTATTTTATTTAACTCATCTTTACTAAAATTTATAGAAGCAATGTCTTGATCCAAACAAGTAATTGTAGTTGGTCTCGCTGATTTAAAATTTGCAAATAGTTCTCTTAATTCACGAACTGAACCACTCGCTAAATTTAAAATTTGATAATCATCTTTTGTTTTTACGCTTAAAACTTCTTTTATCTTTTCACGCATCCAATTTTTACGACCACGGATTGCAGCTGCATAAGGCGTATTTAAAAATATAGTTTCTATATACGTGGCCAATATTCCCTCTGATACAACCTTTTTATTATAAACTTGTTCTAGCATTATATAGTCGCCTGGGTATCCATGAGGCTTTTCTAAAGCTCGCCGAATAATTTTGGATTGATACAAAAAATAACCTAAAATAGCACGCACTCGCTGCTTGATCTTTTGTTCTATCCTGGTGTCGTTAATTAATACAGCAAGACAATTGCCTTTATAAAGCAAGCCATCCAAAATGTTAGCAATGTTTTGATAGATTGTTAAATTAAGTTCTTCGCTATTTTTTACTTTATTTTCAATATCAATAAGCTTTTCAACAACAGCTTTAACATCATATACAAAAAAATCCAGAACTTCGTTTTTTATTTTGAGATTTTGGACTTGTTCATTTATTGCATTTGCATGATCTATAAAAAAATGCGTATTTAAGAAAAAAATATCCTTTAATAAATTTGTCTTTTCCGGGGTTAAAAAAACAAATTCAAAACCATATAAAGTAATATTTTCGTCCGAATTATCTTCCTTCCAAATAATTTTGGTATCTAATTTCAAATTAAGATAAGGATTTAAATCTACTGCAATATTGCCTTCAAAATCTGATTTGCTAGACGCAACACAACATCCTTTGAAATCAATATTTATTAGTTTGGCTTCAAATTTATAATCTAAAAAAATGTCTCCATTTATCAAAAATCGGATATTATCGCGCCTCTCAAAATTAGTTCTTTTCCCTGATCGGATCAGCTTGTCTTTTCTTCTATCAAGTAACGTAGGCATGCCTTTCCTCCTTTTGATTTGCTCATAAACTCAATTTTTGGATATCTTTTGAAAGGCTTTCTTTGTTTGTGTGCACATAAATTTGTGTTGTGTTTAAGTTAGAATGCCCTAAAAGCGCTTGAATATTTACAAGGTTTGCACCTTTTAAAAGCAGATTCGTACCAAAAGTATGCCGTAACTTATGCGGAGTAATTGGTTTCTCCAACCCTGCTTTTTTTGCGAGATTTTTAATCATATATTGGACATTACGTGTTGTCATTTTATGCCCATTTGCTGTAAATATAGCATCACTTTTGCAGGCACCCCTATTTTTAAGCCATATGTCCAAAATGGTTTTTGCTTCTGAATTTAACGGAATATGCCGCTCTTTATTGCCTTTGCCGATAACTTTTACAACAAATTCTAAGCCATCCGGAACTATGCTCGCAAATGTTAGATTGACCAATTCACTTACTCGCAATCCCGTATAATATAACAAAACTAAAATTGCATAATTTCGTTTGCCTTCTTCATTGTAAGTTTTATTTTTTGCAGTTTGAAATAAAAGAAATCGTTCTTGATCTGTCAAATATACGGCCTTTCTCTGAGGCAGTTTTGGGCTTTCTATTTCATCAACAGGATTAGTCGCTAAACGCTTTTGTTTAATACAAAATTTATAAAAAGAACGCAATGTCGCTAATTTACGAAGCAGTGAATGTGCTGAATAATTAAGATCACGCTTGAGATGCACCAGAAAACTTCGTACATCATTTGCGCCAACTAAAAGTAAATCTATTTTAATAAATTTTTGGAATAATAGTAAATCATAAGCATATTGCTTTATTGTTAGCTTAGAGTAATTTTTTTCAAAATCTAAATAATCTAAAAATTCTTTTATCATTTTACACTACTTTTTTAAGTTTTTTCATCCAAGTAAATATTAATTATTTATGAGCAATTTTGTGTAATTCACTGCCAATAAATGTTTGATAGGGCAGTCCTACACTGGAAGCTTTTGCTTTAATCAATTGCAGATCATATTCATTTAATCTTATATTTATTCTTTTCTTTTTTTCTTTTCCAACTTTTGAATCTTTAGCAATTTTACTAAGCATTGTTTTCCATTGTTCTAAATTCTCTACTGGTGTCCATTCTCCACGATTCATTGATTTAATTAAGTTTTTTTCTTCTTTATCTAATTTATATATTTTCATTATTTTAGGCTCATTTTATGCTGTTTCTATTCGTTTAAAATCAAACCCATACCCCAAGGCTTCCAAAATTACTGTTAGTGTGTTAAATGTTGGATTGCCTTTGCCAGACAAAGCATTGTAAATTGTTTGACGATTTAATCCGCTTTTTTGAGCAATATAACAAACACCCCTTGCCTTCACTACATCTCTTAAAGATGCAACCAATATTTTAGTGTTTTTTTCTCTTTGATATTCATTTATTGTTTCCTCAAGGTATAAATCCACTTGTTGTGGATTCTCCTTGAAGTCTTTTTGAATAAATTCTTCTAATGTCATAAATTTTCTATTACCTATCTTTTTCATTTTACACCTCTCAACTTTTTGTATTCCTTCCAATACTTTTTCGCTTCTTCAATTGCCTTTTGCTGATTATCTTTTAAACTCCCAGTTAAAACAATAACTATGATATTCTCATCTTCTCCATAATATATTCTTATCCCATTATCAAATTTCATCTCCCAAATTCCATCTTTTAAATTCTTAATGTTCCCAAAATATCCAGTTTCTTCTATTCTTTTCAATCTTTTCTGGATAATTATTTTATAAGTTTTATCTAACTTTTGAAAAAAATCCCAAAATGGAGTTTTTCCTTTTTCATTGGCAAAAAAAATTATTTGTTTCACAACCACTCCTTATAATGTTT
>CAZLIX010000079.1:0-3661 GCA_964559795.1 Microcaldota archaeon | reverse complement strand
AGATCTTTTTAATTATGGAAAAGTTTTATTTGAAGAAACTATTTTTGAAGATGAATGTATTAATGTAACTACTATCTCCGAAGCAGTATGTAATGAAGATGTAGCTTCAATTTCTTATTTTTCATGCCCAAACGGTTATATGTGCGATCAAGGAATATGTGTTCAATCAAGCTGCATTGATAATGAAGATGGCAAATCTTTGGATATGCAAGGCACGGTAACTTATCAAAAAAATGAATGGATTGACAGTTGTATTTCAGATAAATCAGTTAAGGAATATTATTGTGAAAATAATGAGCTTGTAACAGAAGAACTTTCGTGTGAAAATGGATATTCTTGCATTAATGGGGTATGCATTGAAAATCCATGTGCAGATAGTGATTTAGGAAAAGATATAACAACTGCAGGGACAATAACACAGGGCGCAAACTCCTATTTAGATGTTTGCAATAGTGAAAGCGAAGTTCGTGAATATTATTGTGAAAATGGAGAAATAAAATCAGAAGATATTGCGTGTGACTTTGGATATGAATGCCTTTCTGGAAAATGTACTTTGATTACATGCGCTGACAGCGATGATGGACCTTATGAATCTCTTTTTGGCACAGTTTCATTAGGCTCTGAATCATATTCTGATTTTTGTTATAGCACGACACAAATAGTAGAATATTATTGTTCTAACAATTCCATTGCAAAAACAATATTAAAGTGCGGAAGCAGCAGCGAATGCATAAGCGGACAATGCTTAGAGGTTGAATGCGAAAAGCAGACAGAATATATTGATGATTCTGATGAATATTACATTATGGATAGTTTTGATTCATCTGATGAATTCGTATTATATACTGACGATGTTATTCAAATAGAAGATGGATATGTCGTAGAATTTTATTCTATAGAAGATGATGAGGCAAAATTTAGATTATATGAAAGCATTGAGTATTATATAGATAATGATTATGAATGCAGTTTTTCATTATCTCAAGGAGAGAGTGAAGATTATTTTTGCAGCCAAACTATATCTGACATTGAATTGACTGAAATTGAGGATGAATCAATTACGCTTGAAATCGATGGATATAATGCAGTTGAATTATACAGCCAGGAGGGGGAAATTGCTAATTGGACTGACAGTTCGCTTTGCGATGATGATTATATCTATTTTTATGAGTTTAGCGCAGAATTTTTACCCTATATAACTACAGATGAATATTTTGACCTTGACAACCAGAACTTTATCTTATTTGGCCAGAATGCAACCTTGCGGGATATTGCAGATTCTCAAATAAAGTTTTATTTTGATGGGGAAACATATACTCTTTCAGATGGGGATTATTTTGATTATGAGGGAGTCGAATATGAAATCGAGCTTTATTTTGGAGATCTAGGCCTTAAGAAAATGTCAATAGAGCCTACATAAATACTCTTAAATCCATAAGAAATATCACCCTGTAGCAGTTGGGGATTGCTGCCCATTTGGGCAGCAAAACTGCTATCTATTTTTATACTTTTTGCAACATATTTAATATATGAACAAACAGTCAGGACTCGCTTTTGCATTTTTCAAGTGCCAAAAGCCAAAAGAACAAATAGAAAAAGAAATACCCAAAATAAGAAAATTTGCGCAAATTCCGCCACTGGTAGGATTTATTCTTACAGAAGGGTCAAAAAATTTGAAAACAGATGATGCAGAATTAATAGAAATTGCACAACAGGCAGAAAATAAAGGAATGCAATTTATTTTGCAAGTAATGTTTCCTGGAAGGGATAATCCTTCTGCTGCAAATGAGGCAGCTGCATTTATGAATCAGATGTATAATTCTCCATTATATTCGGACAATGAACAATTTTTGGGGGCAATATTTTATAGATTGGAAAACGGTTTCAGATATGCTGAAAAAAAATAAATTACCCGTACATTGACCCTAATTCCTTTGACCTTTTATATGGCATTTTTGATTTGATTACTGCCTCTTTCATTTCTTTTGCAATCTCTTTTGCTTCTTTGTCAAGTTTTTGCGTATCTATCGGAATTTTAAGGTATTTTGAAAGCTCAACAAGAATTAATGAAGCTGCGCCTGGATCCATATAATCCTCAGAAGATTCTGCTAAAATTAAAGTAATAGGATAATTATCAATTACTCCCTGGGTTAACAAAAGCCCTGAAACTCCAGTGGTTGCGCCTTCTTTTATTGGGTTAAATATTTTATTTTTTAAAAATTCCTGAGAGATTTCAGGTTTACTTGAAATTACATAAAGAGCAGAAGGCTTTTCTTTTAGTGCAATTCCTCCAAGTGAAATTATATGCTCGCTGCCAAGCGATTTTGCATAAGAATATAAGTTATCACATAATTCCTGTGAAGATGCAATCGGTATGGACATTTCAGATAATATAACAAGAAGGTTATGTTTTTTTGAATAATGCATTCTTGCAGGCGGGTATGGTTTAAAATCATGAATTGATGCAAGAGGTGCAAAATCAGGGCTTGTAATATATCCACAGAATTCAAGTCCAAGGGAATCAACAAGATAGGATGCTGCAATGCTTCCAACAAGTCCAGTCCCCGGAAGTCCGAGTATTACAGTCGGCTTTGAAAACTTAAATTTTTGAAATTGGGTTATTTTAATTGCCATATAAATATGTTAAAAGAAAGCTTTTTATATGCTACTTCTTATTTTATTTGTTATGAGCTGGAAAAGAGAATCTATTTCAATGCCTTCAACAAATGCCGGAATACTTGGCATAAGTGCAAATGAAAGGCTTAGTGGAGTTCAAATGAGCCCAAAAACAATCGTCATTGGAATAGTCATTATTTTAGGGGCAATTTTAATTTTAGACCATTTAATCGTATTTTAGAATTATCTTGTCTGAAATTTCTTTTAGTTTTTTTCTATTTTTTTCATCGCAAAGCAAAAGTATGTTTTTTCGTGAATTTTCTGCATTTTTAAGAGAAGATATAAGGGGGGAAATATTATCTATATTCAAAATTTTTTCATTTTTATCCATTATTTGCAGCTTGCTCATTTCACTAAAAGGCTCAGGTATATCAAAAAAGAATTCATCATGAAATTTCTTTTTTATTTCAAAGGTTATTTCTTCAAGGTTTATTTCCAATTTTTTAGAATATGGGATTATGCTTGAAACTTTTAAAAGGTCTCTTTTCATAAGCCGTTTTACTATTTTTTTGCAATTATAATCTTTTTTTAGACTAAGTATTTTTATAAAAAATTCTTCATCGCAAAGGTTGATATATTCCTTAGGATCGATAATATTTTCTTCAATTGAATAGGATATTGCGTTTTTTAGCATAGCTGATGCCGACCTTAATGTATGGTGAAAATAAACAGTTGAATACATCATAAATCTGCCAACCAAAAGCGATTCAACAGCTTCAAGTCCTCCTATTTTCGCACCGAAAATATTTTTTCTTCTGTTTAAGAAAACTTTTGAAATTATTCTTTCAGAGTCAATAATTCCATATGCCACTCCGGTATTATGAGAGTCTCTTAAAAGATAATCCATTCGGTCTGCGCCAATATCTGAATGTATTATCTGGCCGTATATACTTTCTGAAAGTTTTATTATTTCATTCGGGCTGTAATTTTGTTTTATAATATCTCCTATTTCACCTGTTAGCATTTTTTGATATCCTATCTTTTC
>CAZLIX010000078.1:0-3735 GCA_964559795.1 Microcaldota archaeon | reverse complement strand
TTGATTATATTCTTTTCTGTTGTAAGAGGATTTACTACTCCTTGCACTGCATTTATGCTATGCGTGTCTGTAGTATATACTCCGACTTCCCAGCTTCTTTTCTGTTTTTTTCCAAGTTTTTGAATTTCTTTTATTATAATTTCCCTGCATTCTGGAGTTATTCCATTTGAATCAATTAATATTATTACATATTCTGGTTTTGTTGAAAATATTGCAGCCTTTATACCTGCTCCGCCGATTGCGTTATGGCTTGGATTTCTTTGGGAAAAGCCGCATAAAAGCCTATTCATTTCAGGTTTTTTTTTCAAAAGATTTTTCAACGGAATTCATATAATTAAATCCTTCAATGCTTGCTGGTTCAAAACTTGTTATTTCACCTGTTTCTGCATTGTGTTGATCTACAATGATAGAATTTTTTGAATATTTTTCCCCAGTTTTTATCAAAGAAAGCCCAAGGCCAAAATTTATATCCTCTGTAACTTTAGGCGCCTGCGAGAGTGAAATAAAATTTCCGCATTCAAACCATAAATTCTCTGCAAAATTACTGTTAAACTTTCCTCTGCTAAAACCAACACTGCTTTTTATTGGCTTTGATTCTTTCATAATTTCATCAAAAGATTCAATTATTTTTTCAATTTCAGATGATGCGCTTGGATTTAAATCATGGGTTACAGGAGCATGAAAAACAAAAGATTGGGAATTATATTTTTCCATTATTCTTTTTGAAATAAGGTACGAAAAGTCACTACCCCCCAAATTTCCAAAAGGCCCAAAATGAACATAAGGAACTAAAAAAATTTTTTTATCATCTTTTCTTTCAAATATTACTGCATATAAAAGTGTTCTGCTAATTTCTCCAACTTCTTGGAATACCTTTTCAATATCTTTTTTTCCATAGAGCCATTGCCCCATAAACATTGAAAATGCATCTATGCTGCTATATCCAAATGTTCTTTTCATTGGCGCGTTGATTATCCTAAAAAATAAATATATTGCAAAAAGCAGCAAAAATGAGGAAAGGTATAATTTGAATATTACTTGTTCTATAGTATCTTGTGAAAATATCAAATTATTGCTTGTCAAAAATCCTGCATAAAATATTAATTGGACTATTGCAAAAAGCAAAGCCTTGAAATTTACCCCAAAAATTATTCTTGCAATATAATACCATATCACAAATACAAATGCCGAGCCTATAAAAACTACTGTCTGGGAATATGCCTGATTATACCCAAAAACAATCAGTGATAAAAGATATGTTAATCCGTATATTGCCTCTCCTATAAGCGCAGTTGCGGCTATTTTTTTAAATTCCACCTTTCTAATCATTATTTTTATTGCCATTGCAGAACAAAATGCAGGTATTACAAG
Source organism: Microcaldota archaeon (assembly GCA_964559795.1). Taxonomy (GTDB): domain Archaea; phylum Micrarchaeota; class Micrarchaeia; order Anstonellales; family Bilamarchaeaceae; genus JAQTSF01. The sequence continues at coordinate 2,364 of CAZLIX010000078.1, read as the reverse complement.
AAGATATATCCCGCTGATAAATCCGATTGTAATTAATTCTACCCCTGAATAAAACTTGATATTAAGCAGTATTCCAAAAATAATTCCAATTAAAAATATTCCAATCAAGATATATCTTGTTTTTGGAAGTGAAACCAGATAACCTGTAAGGGCAACAGATTTTTTTATGTTTTTTGTCATATAAATCAGAAATTAGATTCTACTGTTTCATGGTTTTTATCTAGTGATTCTCCTATTTTTTTATGCATCAAATTTACATTCTTAATATATTCTTCTGCAATTTTTTCAAAACTTATGCCTTTTTTTTCAGCTATTTTCATAAGTTCTAATGTTATGAACCTTAATTCTGAATTCATACTTTGGAATAATTCTTCTTCATCCATAAAAAGATTTTATCTTTTGATTATTTAAAGCTTACTATGGTATAATCTATTTATGTTTATATGTCCAAAGTGCGGGATAGACAGTTCGCAATCAAATTTTATAGGTGCATTTTGTGAAAAATGCTACGAATTAAAAGTATCAAAGCCAAAATTTCTTAAAGTAAGGATATGCAAAAGATGCCATAAATATTGGAACGGAAAAGAATGGTCAATGTATAACCAAAAGAAAATAGAGGAAAATATTGCATCAAAATTTAAGGGTAATTTTGAAAAAGTTGATTATTATCTTGAAAGCGGCACCGCAGTAATTTATTTTAATGTTGAAGGAAAGATATACATGGCGCACAGGTCTTTTTTTCCAGAAACAGAAGAGACAATTTGCCCTGAATGTTCAAAGCAAAGCGGGGGGTATTTTGAAGCGATACTTCAATTAAGAGGAGACAAGATTAGGGTTGAATCTGCATCAAAAAAGCTTTCAAAAGAACTTTCAAGAAAAACTTTTGTAGGAAAGGTTGAAGAGAAAAAAGAAGGAATAGACCTTTATATAGGGAGCACAAAAAAAGTTATAGAAGTTATAAAAGACTTTAAATACACATATAAAATATCAAGGAAATTATTTACCCAAAAACAAGGAAAACGGCTTTTTAGGACAACATTCGTTATAAGGTTTTAGATAATCTTGCTTTCAAATACAAAACATTTATATTTTTATTTTTCTTAATTTAGCTATGCGGCGGTCTGAAAGTAAAAAAAACACTTCAATTGACCCTACAAATATCTTTCCTCTTCTTTTGAAAAGCCATTTTAATAATTCCGGAAATTTTACAAAAAAAGGACTTGCAATTCTTTTAAAAAACCTTAAAGATAAAAAATCAATTCTTTATAAGGCGTTTGGCCAGGAAGGCGCAGAAATTTTTTATTCTTATTATCTTATGCACAGAAAAACCCAAAAGGATTTTTCCGTTTTCGCAAGAGACATAGTTGTTGCAAATTCAATTCTTTTTAACGAGCTTAAATGTGGGCCAGATTCATATACAGTTAGGCAGGCAGAACATATTTTTTCATTGATTTCTGATGGTTCAATGCGCCTAAAACTTAAAAAGAAATTTATAACGCTTATTTTATTAAAAGAAGATGATCTTTTTTTCAAGCCAATTTTTGATTCTTTTATAACCTTATATATTAAAAGTACTAATCGTTTTGGAATAAATTATGATGCAATTGTCAATGACTGCGCCCAGCTTTTAATTTTCACAAGAGCTCAAATCTGGGCTTTAAGAGAACTTGATTGCAATTATACCTCTTCTAAAAACCTTAAGGAAAAAACAAAAATACTTTCACTTTCTGCAGAATATTTAAAAAGAATCTTTATGGGGTCTTTTTCATCTGTTTTTGCAATTTCAGGATTTTTTTACCAGAGAAATTTTACTTATATCTCCTCAAATATGGATGATTATATCTCCTATTCAAAGGATTTTTTTGAAAATTTATCTGGATCCCATAGAAAAGATTATTTTGATTATATAAATAAATCTGATATAATTCATTCTAAATTAGATGATCTTCGCGAGCAGATTTTTGAAAATATCTCCCCTAAGAAATCAAAGCTGAAATTGAGCTGATTTTTTTAAATCCTAAAAATACCTATTGTACAATTTCACATCACAATATTTAAATTTATTTCTTTATTTTGTGATTTTGTATATTTTTTATCATTATTTTTATACATTTTAACATAATTATCTGTTTATATTGTTTAAAACTACTATATTTAAATATGTTGTGGTCAATAAATAATTATTGTGGTGTTTATTTATGGAAAATAAAGATTTAATATCCGAAAAACTTGAAAAATACCTTCTTACAATATCAAGGCGAGTTGGAATACCTGATATTAATGTTGCCCTTTTATGCCTTATTGATAATAAGTATCTTATAATTAATGATAAAAATTTTATTCCCTATCTTTCAACTCCTATTT
>CAZLIX010000077.1:0-3765 GCA_964559795.1 Microcaldota archaeon | reverse complement strand
GCTAAAGCCCATCTGATGGGTTACAAATGTAACCATTCCTGTATCATGCGGCCTTGGGCTTATTTCATTTCCGTATACTTCATCTCCTTTTACAAAAAGCTCGCATCCAAAAAGGCCTAGCCCTCCTAACACATCAGTAATTTTTTTTGCAGTATCATAAATTTTTTCCTCTGCTTTTTTCGACACTTCCGCAGGCTGCCAGCTGCTATGGTAATCCCCATCTATTTGATAATGGCCAATTGGTTTTGGAAAAGAAGTTTTTATTTTTCCATTTTCATCATAATGCCGTACAACAAGTTCTGTAACTTCTATATCAAATTTAATATGTTCTTCTACTATTACTTTTGGCCCTTTTACTCTTCCCTCATTTGTTGCAATTGAGTATGCTTTCCCTACGTCATTAGGGTTTTTTATAAACATGCTTCCATGGCCAGAGCTTGACATTATCGCCTTCATCCAGCAAGGATATCCTATTTTTTCACATGCTTCTTTTGCCTCCTCTAATGAATTTACATATTGATATTTTGAGGTCTTAACTCCTGCTTCTTTTGATATTAATTCTCTGATTCTTTCCCTGTTCATTGCACAATATGTTGCCCTTGCATTCGGGATTATATTATATCCTTCTTTTTCTAAATCAAATAATAGATCAAGGTTTATTGCTTCAATTTCTGGAATTATGGCATCTGGTTTTTCTTTTTCAATAATTTTTTTAAGGGAATGTGCATCAGTCATATCCAAGGTATAGCTTCTGTCTGCAATCTGCTGACCTGGCGCATTATCATACCTATCAAGACCTATTACTTCAAAGCCTAATCTTTTTGATTCTATTATAATCTCTTTTCCAAGCTCACCGCAGCCAAGAAGCATTAACTTTGTTGACTCATCTTGTAAAGGAGTTGTCAAAATATCTGTTTTTTTCATCATTTTATCAAACCCACATAAAAAGTAAAAAAAATTGGCTAAACTAATTTATAATTCTTTAGGTTAGATTCAAAAAAATATTGATAGATTCATGACAATTACATATTTTTTATGATTCGTGATTTTTGTCTTATTTTGTAAAAAAAAGGATTTGTGATTAAAAATACGAGGTAAAACAAGATAAATAATATTAATTTTTATTAGAAAATAGGTTTTTGCGCAAAGCCTGGAAAAACGAAAGGTTTAAAAAACCTATCATGACAATATCATGATTATAATGTGATAAGTTCATGATGAACTTATTACCCGCGTGATCAAACTATGGATGATAAGAAACAAAATATATATAAAAGCGACGGTTCGATGCTTGAAAAAGAGATCACTTCCGATTTAGCAGAACAATTATCTAAGTTCAAGGACCCTGTGGTTCTTGGAGAGTTGGTATATAAGCTCCTTGAAGAAAGGGAGAACACCAACCGCATACTCAAAACGCTTCTTAGAAGAATCGAAGAATTGCAAAATAAAAAACAGGAAATTCAAGAGAATATGAAAATAGAAGAAATGCTTCCGAAAATAGATGAGGAAATAATGAATGCAGTAAAAGAGCTTGGAAACGTTACAGCTCAGCAAATACAAGAAAAATTCAATTACAAAGGAAAAAACGGCGCATCATCTAGATTAAACAGATTATACTCGCTTGGTTTTCTAACCAAAAAGCAAGTAGGACGAAAAGTTTATTTCCTCCCGAAATAAAAACCATAAAAAAACCGCAAGGCGAAACGGGAATGGGCACCTCCCACCTCCAATTATTTTTGCCCATTCCCCCTAATTAAATAGAATTAAACAGTTTCAGAACCAGGCGTTTTGCTTGCAATTGAATAATCAGAAAGTCCTGCCTTCCACATAGAACCATATTTTTCATTTATCTGCTCTTCAATTGATTTTGAATGCTTTAATGCAGACTTTATATGATCAGCTTCAATTAATTTCAAATTTTCTCCAACTGCAATATCTCCTGCAAGTTTTATAAGCCCGGATAAGTTTCTAAGCCGCAGTGTAATTGCATTGTCTTCATTATCAATCTTTTTTGCAATATGTTTTGCTTCTTTTATTATTTCTTCTACTCCCTTGTAAGTTGCATGTGGGATTTTTCCATCTTTTTCAATTTCTTGTGCAACGAATTGAGCAATTTTTAGACGATTTTGAAAATTATCTTCCATTGTGCTATTTAAAAGAACTTCATAACCGTCTCCTCTTATTCTTGATCTTAAAGGAGGAATTAAACCAGAAAGATCGACTATGTTTGTTGCTCCGACAAAAATAAAATCACAAGGAACTGAATCAACCTTAATTGATGCCCCTGAGCTTGTGGGATTTCTGCCGATTATTGGAAATGATTTTTCCTGCATTGCTGTCAATAAATATCGTTGCAAATTTCCAAGCGTTGACAATTCATCTACAAATAAAACCCCTTCATGAGCTTCGTGTATAGCGCCTGGAATAACCCTTAAATAAGCAGGAGTGCCGATCTCTGGATGATCGCCATAAGGATCATGCTTTACATCTCCTAAAAGCTCTGTTTCACTTGCTCCTGAAGCCTGCACAAATAATTTTCTTGCAAACGGAACGAGGATTTTTTTCTGGATTTTTTTCTCTATCTGCCTGGTTTTTTTTAAATCATCCTCATTTAAGATAATGATTTTATCATCGGATGTTTTTTCATAAGTAATTATTTCTTCTCTCCCATTATCCATTCTTCTTTTTGTTTGTATCCTTTGCACTTCCCTTGGCTTTTCCCTTAAAATTAAATCTTCAAATGGATTTTTTGAAATCATTGATTTTTCATGGCCGCATGAAGGGCAAAAAAGAGTATAAGAATTTGAAGTTTCTCCGCATCTTCTGCACCTTAGCCCGAATTTTTCTAAAACAAATGTGGGGACATTTGAAATATTTGCTATTTTACCAATTAAAATCCTCGGGTTTGGCTCTTTTGATATTTCATCTGATTTTAAAATTTTTAGAATTGGCCTTTCGGGATTCTGTTCATTATGCACTACGGATAATTCAAATTTTGGCTTTTCAAGAATTGATGCAATTGATTTTGCAATCATTGATTTTCCTGTTCCAGGCGGGCCAACTAAAAGAAGATGTCTCCTTTGTTTTGGGATAAGTTTTGCAATTGCAACTGCATCTTCCTGGCCTATTACCCTTTCAAAAAAATCACTTGGAATTTTAACCTGCAAGGTAGAATCAAATTCAAATTTAGGCATAAAAAGAAATAAGAAAGAAGTATATTAAAAGTTATTTTATTTGCAGAATTTTTTTAACCAAAATATCTGGAGGGTATGCTCCTGTTAATTCAAGGGTTTCGTTTATAATTGTTTTTGGAACCCCCATCACACCATATCTCTCTCCAACCTCTACAAACTCGTTTACTTCATAAACTTCTGTTTTTATATTTGGGTTTACCATTGCAAGGTCAAATGAGGTTTTCATTGCGCCAGAGCAATAGGGGCATGAAGGAGAAACAAAAACCTTAAGATTGACTGGAAAATTAATAGAATTTATGTTATTTTTTAATTCATTTGAAAGTTCAGGTCCTCCTTTTGAAATATCAATTAAAACTTGGATAAACGGAACAAATTCATATCCTGCAGGAAGGCCATAAAAAATAAGGCTTCTTTTTTCAAGACCTTTGATTAAAAGTGCTGGCGCATTTGAAATATTATTTTGCTTGGATCGTATTATATCAGATTCTATTGAATAGATATTTAAAGATATTTTTGAATTTGAAATATTTTTTATTTCTTCTAAAAATTCACTAAATTCCTTGCAATAAGA
>CAZLIX010000076.1:0-3767 GCA_964559795.1 Microcaldota archaeon | reverse complement strand
CTTTTAAATTTTCATGAAAATTTTTCAATTTTGGGACAATCATAAATTCCTGTAACGCAAGATTTCCTCCTGCATGCTTTCCTCCATTTATAATATTTAACATTGGGATTGGAAGTTTTGGCATTTCCTTTGCTTCATTTGCCAATAATTTATATAATTCAATTCCATTTGCATTAGAAATTGCCTTTCTAATTGCCATTGAAACTGCAACAATTGCATTTGCACCAAGTTTTGATTTATTTTTTGTTCCATCAAGAGAAATCATTAATTCATCATATTCTTTTGCAGACTTGGTTTCCTTTTTTTTAATTTCAGGAGCAATTATTTTATTTACATTTTTAACTGCTGTTAATACTCCTTTTCCAAGATATCTTTTTTCATTATCCCTTAATTCTGTTGCCTCATATATCCCAGTACTTGCACCAGAAGGACTTGATGCCCTGCCAAATCCCTTTTTTTCATTAGAATTTATGCTAATATCTGTTTCAACTGTCGGGTTTGCACGCGAATCTAATATTTCCCTTGCCACAACGCGTTCTATTTTCATAAAAGACACCTAAATTTTATTAACTGCCAAACCATTTAAATATTTAGATATATTTTTTTCTTGATGAAATGTTCTGATTTAAAAATTAGCATAAAAAATAATTCTTCAAAATGTTTCAAATGTAAAAATAAATCAGAAGTTTATTTTCCCTATTCAAACCAGTACCTTTGCAAAAAACATTTTATTGAATTATTTGAAAAAAGGTTCAAAAAAACAAACCGTGAATTCGGCTTTATAAAAAAAGGGGATAAGGTATGCCTTGCATTATCCGGAGGAAAAGATAGTGCAACCCTTCTTCATTTATTATCTGATTTTAAAAAAATTCACCCCTTTGAATTATTTGCAATTACAATCGACTCTGGGATAAATTGTGATTATTCTAAAAAGACGATTAAAATAGCAAAAGAGCATACAAAATCCTTAGGGATAAAACATTATTTTTTTTCCTATAAAAAAGAGCTTGGTTTTACTCTAAATGAATTTGTTGAAAAACTAAATATAGAAAATCCATGTAGTTACTGCGGGGTTTTTAGGCGTTATATACTAAATAAAAAAGCAAGAGAGCTTGGCGCAACAAAACTTGCAATCGGACACAATCTTGATGATGCAGTGCAAACTTTAATTTTAAATCTTGCAAGAAACGAACCAATGAGATTACTTAGATTTAATGAGCATTTGCTTTCCTCCCCCAAATTAGTTCCTAGAATAAAGCCATTAATAAGGATACTAGAAGAAGAGGTAGTTGAATATGCAAAACTTAAAAATTTAAATCTTATATCAAAATCCTGCTGTCCTTATTCAAAATATGCAATGAGAAATTCTGCAAGAAAACTTGCAGACGAATTGGAATTTACCCATCCAGGCTCAAAAATGAAAATGTTTAACAGCTTTATTTCAATTCAAAAATTGATGAAACAGGGGATAAATAAAAAAGATCTTTCAATAGGCCTTTGCTCAAAATGCAACGAGCCTTCCTCTACAAAAATTTGCATGTTCTGCAACATGACCCTAAAATTTGGTGAATCAAAATGAAAATTACATTTCTTGGAACCTGCGGTGGAAGAATAAGCATGATAAAACAATTAAGGCAGAGCGGGGGGTTTAGGATAGATTCAAAATCTGCAAAAATTCATATAGATCCAGGTCCAGGGGCGCTTGTTCATTCAATTAAAAATAATTTGAATCCAGAAGAGCTTGATGTAGTCATAGTCACGCATTTTCATATAGACCACTGTAATGATGCAGGCGTTTTAATAGAGGCAATGTCTGATTACGGAAGACAAAAAATGGGCATTTTTATTGCAAGCAAATACTCTATTTATGGTTCTAGTGATGATGATAGGTCGATTAGCAAGTACCATATATCAAAAGCAAAATTAGTTTATTGCGCAGAAAAAGAAGAAAAAAAAGTATTTAAGACAAAAAATGGCGAGTTTACACTAGAAATAATAAAAACAAAACACGATGAGCCAACATCATTTGGATTTAAATTATTTTTAGATGGGAAAATCATAGGATATACCAGTGATACCGAATATTTTGAAGGGATATGCGAAAAATTTTCAGGTTGCGACATTTTAATTATAAATTGCCTTCGCCCGACGGATGTTGGAATACCAGACCATTTAAAAGTGTCTGATGCAATCAAAATAATTCAAGTTGCAAAACCAAAAAAAGTAATATTGACTCATCTTGGCCCTGAAATGGATTATTATGGGGTTGAAAAACTGCAAAAAGAGATTGAAACAGAAACAAAAAGAAAAATATGTTTTGCAAAAGATAATTTATCATTTATTTTATAATTATTACCTCAAAGAAAGGTATTTAAACCTTAAATATTATTTATAGATGTAAAATTATAAGGGTAATATGTATGAATAAATTAACGTTGTTATTGATATTTTTTGGATTATTTAGCGGGATTTTTTCTGCAGCTACAATTTATGTAAATGGAAGCGAAACCTGTGATATGGGCGCTCACGTCAATTATTCTACAATACAAGAGGCAATAGATGCTGCAGGAGTAGGAGATACGATTATCGTCTGTCAGAATGGATCTGGAAGCTATAACGAAAATATAAATATAGCAAGCAAAACACGCCTTAATATTTATGGAAATGAATCAGATGTAAGAATCCAAGTTTCAGATTTTACTGATAATATTATCACAATTTCAAATTCAATTGATGTAAATATGAGCAATTTTAGTATAAGCGGCCCTGATTTTTTAACTGATGCAACACCATCTGTTAGTGCAATCTTAATTTCAGACTTAACCTCTGGTAGTATAATTGGATGCCATTTTGATAACATAAAAATTTATAATTATTCAGAAGCAGTAAAAATTAATGATTCTTCAATAAATGTACATTTGACTAATATGTCCTTTTATGACTTTAATAGAACTACTATTAGAGTCCTTGATTCTTCATATATAAATATTTCAAATAGCCAAATATATAATTCATTAAGAACTGGTTATGGGGATCATGCAATTGAATTAATAGATGTTTCCAATTTTCATGGTTCTTATAATGTTCTTTATAGTTTTCCTGATGATAACCCAAATGCAGCATTTAGGGTTACAAATGCATCAATCGTACAATTTGAATATAATAATATTTCATTAATAAATGGGTATGCATTCTCTTTTGAACATGTAAATAATGGCATAATTAGTAATAATATTCTTCACGATTTTAATTATTCTGCAATACAATTAACTTCTGATGATGGTGTCCCTTCATATCCCGGAAGCCATAATAATTCCATTTATGGAAATACAATCTCAAATATTACAAACTTAGGAGGATTTGCAATTTCTATTAATGAAGGAAGTTTATCTAATAATATTTCAAATAATACAATAAACAACAGTTTTGAAGGAATTGGCATTACGGGTTATTCAAATAATACTTTAATATATAATAATACTATAACAGATGTATTGGTAGGTATTGAACTAAAGAATGCATCAAACTCAAATATTACAAGAAATAATGTTACTGGAAGTATCTCTTTATTTGTAGTTCCTTCGATGTTTTCAACATATTCCATTAATTTACTTACAATCAGGGAAGGAACAGATAATTATGTAACTTCGAATATTTTTTATTTCCAAAATACTTCAATGCAGGGTCCGGGGATTTTTTATGATTCAGCAATTATTCTCTCAAATGCAGTTAATACTTACATGGACAATAATAATATTACAGATACC
>CAZLIX010000075.1:1653-3856 GCA_964559795.1 Microcaldota archaeon | reverse complement strand
TAAAAAATTTATCTTTAATCTAATCGTATAATTTTAATTCCAAATATAATACAAGCTAAAAATATTTCTGAAAATATAAAAGTTGCAAAATAAATTATTAAAATTAAAAAATAAAAAAAAATTATTTTACTTGCTCAAATCTCCCTTTTAATTTATCCAAAACTTTTGGAAGTGTTGTATATTCCATTTCGCTTGGAGCAAGCCTATGCGGTTCAAATGGACCATGTCTTCTCATGTAATCTGCCATTTCCAATGCCTTTTTTCTTGTTAAATCAAATGCAATATCTTTAAATAAATCAACAGGGCCTACTAATTTCCCATTAGCAAGCTGGAAACCAAGCGCAACAACACGCGGAGGACCATCAAATCTTGTCGGAAGCGCATCTTCCATTGAAACAGGCATCATTGGACCACAATGAGACCCTCTCATCCAACCTGAAACAAGATGTGGAAATGCAAATCCTTCTAAAACTTCTCCAAGAGCTGGAAAACCCGATTGAGCTCTTACAATTGCAACAGGATCATCCTTTCCAACATATTCACCTGCAATCAAAGATAATTTATCTGTAGAAACTACTGCTGCAGGTTCGGTTGAAGGATATTTCCCCCCTTCTTTTGGATAAACTCGTTTTACTACATATTTGCTTTTGCTTCCAATCAATGCAAGAAGTTCATGCAATTCTTCAGGAGTATTCAAAAATACCCGTTTATTATTATAAATATCATAAACTTCAAACTTAAATCCTGCAATCATTGTAGGATCAATAGATAATCCTGCAGTATTAAATGGATCTCCAAACATTTTAAATACAGGCAAATTAAATGCCGATGGGTCTGTTTTATCCATTAAAAAACATACTAATGGCTCACTTTTTCGTTCTTCAAATTCCATTTCTGCAACTCCTGGACCCATTCCTTTTATATTCCCTGAAAATGCATCTGCAAGTAAATCCTGGCCTGCCCCGTATAATTTTAGTTTTTTTGCAATTTCAGTACATTCTACAAAAGTATTCCATGCAAGACCATGGATATCTGAGCTATCTATTCCCTCATTATGAGTCATAATTAAATCTAAATCATCCCCACATTTTCCAACATAAAAATCAATTATCTGTTTTTTATCTTTTGCAACCGTTAATAATTCATTTGCTTTTTCCATTAATTTTGGGTGCATTCCGCTATGCCCTGGGTATCCTCCTACATCTGCTTTTATAATGCTAATTGTTGTTTTTGACATAAAGTTTCATCTCCATAATATAATATCTATATTTAATTTAAAAACATTTCATTTTTTATCTTCAACTATAATTGAATTTGAGGGTTTGTCTTGTTTTTTTGCAATATTTAAAACTTGTAATCCCCTACTCCCATCTCTATAAACAGTAGTTCCTTTACATCCAAGTTTCCATGATAAAAGATATGCGTTTTCTATATCCTCTACTGTTGCTTCATTTGGCAGATTAATCGTTTTGCTTACTGCAAGATCCGTATATTTTTGAATCGCTGCCTGCATTTTAACATGCTCTTCAGATCTAATATCATAAGAAATCACAAAAAACTTTCTAATATCTTCTGGAATGGACTTAATATCTTGTATAGTTCCATTATCTATAATTTCCTGCATTAATTCTTCAGAATATATTCCTTTTGAACGAAGTACTTGTTCAAAAAGTTCATTTGAATAAAAGAACTTTGTTCCATCCATAACATTTTTTATAAAGGCCAATGCAAATAATGGTTCTATTCCACTTGAAGTATCTGCAATCATTGAAATTGTCCCTGTTGGAGCAATAGAGGTAACTGTTGCATTTCGCATTGCATCATATTTTTTTGACCATTCGCTTTCTTTAAAACCTGGAAATGAACCTCTTATTCTTCCAAGTTCATTGCTCATTTTTCTTGCCTCATCTGTTATAAATTTCATCGTATCTTCTGCTATTTTAAATGATGCTTCACTTCCATACCTACTACCTAATTTAATTAAATAATCTGCAAAACCCATGATTCCAAGGCCAATTCTCCTATGATGTTGGGACTTTTCTTTAATGATCGGAATAGGATATTTGTTAAGTTCAACAACATTATCTAAAAAGATTACTGCAAGTCTTACAATGCGCCTTAAATTTTTCCAATCAACTTTTTCTTTCCAATTCTTTTCAGACCAGTCAAATTGAGCAAATTTTTCAAGATTTATACTTCCAAG
>CAZLIX010000075.1:0-1643 GCA_964559795.1 Microcaldota archaeon | reverse complement strand
CAAAATCAGGCATTGGAACTTCTCCACAAGGATTAGTAGAATAAATTTGATATTTTGGAGTTGGATTTGTACTATTTATTGTATCGATAAATAAAACTCCTGGTTCTGCTGATTTCCATGCGCTATATGAAATTTGATGGAATAGAGTTCTTGCCTTAACTTTTCTTACAGGAGTTCCATCACGCGGATTTTTTAATTCATAATCCTCATCATTTTCAAATGCTCTCATAAATTCATTATCTATTGCAACACTTACATTAAAGTTTTCCAAAAATCCAGGAGTTTGCTTTGCAGTAATAAATTCTTCAATATCGGGATGCCAAATATGCATTACCCCCATATTCGCGCCTCTTCTTTTACCACCCTGTTTAATTACATTTGTAGCGTGGTCAAATACAGTCATGAAAGATAATGGGCCAGAAGCAACTCCTGCAGTGGATTTTACAAAATCCCCCTTTGGTCTTAAATATGAAAAGCAATAACCAGTTCCTCCTCCAGATTTATGAATGATCGCAGCATATTTTACTGAATCAAAAATTTCATCAATATTATCTTTTATTCCTAAAACAAAGCAGGCTGAAAGTTGGCCAAGCGAAGTTCCAGCATTCATTAATGTAGGTGAATTTGGTAAAAATTCAAAATTAGTCATCATTTGAAAAAATGCATTTTCATAGTATTCTACATCACGTTCATTTCCCCCAAATAATAATTCTGCAGACGCCAAATGTTTTGCAACTCTTTTAAACAATTGGCTTGGGGTTTCAATAGTTTTTCCTTTTTCATCTTTTAATAAATATCTTCTTTCAAGAACTTTGATTGAATTAATCGAAAGTTTTAAATCATCCTCAACTCCTATCAATTTTTTTGCATCTCTTTCCATTTGTTTTCTAAATCGATATAAAATGTATGCCTTTGCTGTTGCTGCATGCCCTCTTTCAATTAATGCCTTTTCAACACAGTCTTGAACATTCTCAACCGATGGAATATCACCGTCATTAAATTTAGACTGTAAATACTCCTGCGCTAAAGATGCGACCTTTTTTGATTCTTCCCTATCTGTTCCGCCAAGTGCCTGAGCTGCCTTAAAGATAGCATTAGTTATCTTTTCTAAATCAAAAGGAACAACAGAACCATCTCTTTTTTTTATTTTTTGAACCATAACCCCACCCGAGAAAAAGTAGAATACTTAAATAATGCTATATTATTATAAATGAATTGTTTTAAGGGGTTAGATAGAGTTATACAAGATTTAATTATTTAACACCTAAAATAATTTGCAGTATTTCCTTTGCCGAATTTTTATCTAAAAATTGGTTATCATTTCCACATAAAGGATCAAAAATGCATTTCGGACATCCGTTATTGCATTTGCAGTTTTTAAGCCGATTTAAGCTCATTTCACATATTTTGCCAAAATTTTCAAATATTTGGCTGCATATTCCATTTCCATCAGGAACGGATTCGTAGATAAAAACTTCTCCTGAACTATAACTAAAACCGCCTATTTCTTTTGATTCACAACCAAAAAGAGCGGGTGTAAGGCTGATTGCTATATGTTCAATTGCATGAAGACCAGAAGAAAAATTATCAACATTAAATGAAATAGGCGCAAGATCTATCCAAAATGCATAGCTATCATAATC
>CAZLIX010000074.1:0-3924 GCA_964559795.1 Microcaldota archaeon | reverse complement strand
CAGGAGGAAATCTTGCGATACAGGAATTTATGATTGTCCCAAAATTGAAAAATTTTCATGAAAATTTAAAAGCAGGATCTGAAATATATCATACCCTTGGAAAAATACTTGTAAAAAAATATGGGGTTAGCGCGAAAAATGTTGGAGATGAAGGAGGATATGCTCCAAAAATAGATAGCGCTGAAGAGGCATTTGATGCAATTGAAAACGCAATTAATGATGCGGGATATAAAGGCAAGGTTCATCTTGCAATTGATGCTGCTGCAAGCTCATTTTATGAAAACGGAAAGTACAAAATAAAAATAGGAAATAAAAATTTTGTAGATTCTTTTGAACTGTTAGAGTATTATATAGAGCTTACAAAAAAATATCCGTTAATAAGCATTGAAGACCCGTTTTTTGAAGACGATTTTGAAAGCTTTGCAAAAATCACAAAAAAAATTGGAGATAATGTTCAGATTGTCGGAGATGATCTTTTAGTCACAAATCCAAAAAGAATAAAAATTGCAATTGAAAAAAAATCATGCAACGCGCTCTTATTAAAAGTAAACCAAATTGGGAGCGTAAGCGAAGCAATCGAGGCTGCAAAAATATGCAGAAAGGAAGGATGGAAAATAGTTGTAAGCCACAGGTCAGGTGAAACAGAAGATTCATTTATAGCTGACCTTGCAGTTGGAATTGGGGCAGAATATATCAAAACCGGCGCTCCTGCAAGAGGGGAGAGGACTGCAAAATATAACCAACTCTTAAGAATTGAAGAGCAATTATAGAAAATTTAAGTCTGCTTATTTCCTTTCTAATTTACTTATTTAAAAATAGTTAAGGGCAACAAGAACAAGATTTAAATATATAACTACTATAAAAGAGATAAGAGAGCCATGCTAAATAAGAAAAAATCAAGCGCAATAGATGCAAGAACATATTATCAGCAAGGAAACGACTACTATGAAAAAGGAGATTTTGAAAAAGCAATAGAAAATTATAATATGGCAATACTTTTGACCCCCGTATTTTCAGAGGCGTATTTTAACAGGGCGCTTAGTTATTATCAATTAAAAAATTTTGAAAAGGCGATAAAAGATTATACAAAAGCAGCAGAGCTCGACCCAAAAAACCCGATTATATACAATAATCGCGGAGATGCATATTATAGAAAACAAGACTACCATTCTGGAATAAAAGATTATGACAAGGCGATTTCTTTAAACCCCGAATATTTGAAAGCATTTTACAACAGAGGGCTTTCTTATGCATCATTAGAAGATTATGAAAAAGCAATTGAAGATTTTACAAAAGTAGTGCAGCTAAAAGATGATTTTGCAGAAGCATATCATTTAAGAGGGCTTGCATACGAATATAACGGAACATTGGACAAGGCAGTATCTGATTATGAAAAAGCGATAAAATTAAATCCTGAACTTGAAGATGCAAAAACCCACCTTGACATTGCAAAAACAAAATTAGAGCAAAGCGGCGGAGGAACTGGAGAAGGAGGGGAAGGAAAATCAGATATAAAAATGCTTGAAAAGCCAAATATGAGATTTATTGATGTTGCAGGAATGGAAAAAATGAAAGAAGAGATAAGAGACGCAGTAGTATATCCAATGGCAAATCCTGAACTTGCAAGAAAATACGGAAAACTTGGTGGAGGAGGAATTTTAATGTATGGCCCTCCTGGATGCGGTAAAACTTTTGTAATTAAGGCATCTGCAGGAGAATGCGACTCTGGATTTATAAATGCAAAACTTTCGGATTTATTAGATATGTATGTTGGAAACACTGAAAAGAATATACACAAGGTTTTTGAGCTTGCAAGAAAAAACGTCCCATGCATTTTATTTTTTGATGAAGTTGATGCAATTGGAGGAAGAAGAGATCAAGGACAGGGCCAACAATATTTAAAGATGGCAGTAAATCAGTTGCTTTATGAAATGGATGGAGTTGAAGCAAACAACCAGAATGTTTTGGTTGTAGGCGCTACAAACGCACCGTGGGATGTTGATCCTGCACTTAGAAGAAGCGGAAGGTTCAGCAAGACTATTTATATCCCGGCTCCGGATTTTACATCAAGAATGGCGATATTAAAATTACATAGCAAAAAAAGGCCCGTTGAAAAAGGGATACCATTTTGGAGGCTAGCTCTTGGAACAACTGGGTATGCATCTGCGGACTTAAAAGCAGTTGTAGAAGAAGCAGCATCATATCCGTGGAAAGAGGCATTTAAAGCAATCGAAAAGAAAAAGGAAGGATATATCGCGCAAGGATTAAGCCTTGAAGAGGCAAAAGAGAGGGCAAACCGAGAAATAAAACAAAGAAGTATTAATACTGCCGATTACATAAAGGCGATAAAAAAAGTAAAATCAACACTTCCACCGTGGTATGAACAAGCAAAAAAACAGATAGGAAAACAAGAGGAAGTAACCCTAATCGATGGAAAAAAGCATGTAAAGCAGACTGAAAGCAAAATGGGCCCTGGAGAAAAACATATGTTTAAGTCATTATTGGATGTTATTGAAAAACAGACTAAATTCTATAATAAATGGGCCAATACAATCGCAAAAAATGCAGGGCTTTACATTCCAATACCTTTTTAATTTTCATTTTTCTTAAAATAACCTAATGATAATTGGAAATGTAAATGTATATTATAATGAAGCTGTTTCAAAAAGGTATATAGAAATAGAAAATGAAAAAATAAAAAGAATAAAAAATAGCGTTAATAGAAATGAAAAAATAATTGATGGAAAAGGAATGCTCCTTCTGCCCGGATTAATTGATCCGCATGTTCATTTAAGAGAGCCAGGTTTTGAGCAAAAAGAGGATTTTTATACAGGAAGCCTTGCAGGAATTGCAGGCGGGTTTACAACCTTAATTGATATGCCAAATAATTTAAAGCCAACGATAAATTTAGAACGGCTAAATGAAAAAATAGCGCTTGCAAAAAAAGGGCAGTGTGATATTTTTTTCCATTTTGGAGCAACAGAAAACAACTTTAAAGAAATTAAAATTGCAGACCCGATGTCAATAAAAATAATATTGGGGCAGACCACTGGAAATTTGCTGATAAGGGATTATAAAATTGTTGAAAAGCATTTTGAAAATTTTAATAAGAAAAGGCCTATTGTAATACATGCAGAGGATCAAAAATATATTGAAGATACCAAAGATGACGGGCCTCTTGCAAGTTGGATTGCAGATGAAAAAATATGCAATCTTGCAGAAAAAACAAAAAGAGTAATATATATCGCGCATTCAAATACTGCAAAAGAGGTAGAAATTGCAAAAAAACATAAAAAAGTCCTTGTTGAAGTTGCACCCCATTATTTATTTCTCTCAAAAAAAGATTACCCAAAATTGGGGTTTAGAAGAGGAGTAAAACCCTCACTAAGAGAAGAGTCTTATAGAAGAGGATTATGGAAAAAAATAAATGATATTGATTGCGTGGGTTCAGATCACGCTCCGCATCTTTTAAAAGAAAAAGAAGATGGAGCTTATGGATTTCCTGGGCTTGAAACATCATTCCATCTTTTTATTGATTCTTTTAATAAAAAAAATGTTGAGCTTGATTGGATAGTTGAAAAAATGTGCAAAAACCCTGCAAAAATATTTAATATAAAAAACAAGGGTGAAATAAAGAAAGGAAATTTTGCAGATTTTATTTTTGTTGATTTGAAAAAAGAATGGATATTAAAAGAGGAAGAACTTAATACAAAATGCAAATGGAGCCCTTATGATAGATGGAAATTTAAAGGAAAAGTATTTGGCGCGATGCATAAGGGAAAAATAAAATATTGGGATTGTGAATTTCAGTTATAAACTATAATAGATATGGTTTTTGAATCAATTGCTGTTAAATTAAGCCTGTAATTTACTCCTGCTTTTAAATCAGTTGGAGACGGATTTAAATTAAACCATGAATTTGAA
>CAZLIX010000073.1:0-4109 GCA_964559795.1 Microcaldota archaeon | reverse complement strand
AGATCTATAAGATTTTTCCACCATTCTGACGCAATTTTAAAAATATTTTGCGTTTCTGCCCTTAATTCATTATCTTTAATTTTTTCAAAATCATGTAATTTTCCTATGATTTTTGTTATTTCTTTTTTCAAATCATCCGTATAATATTTTTTATGCGCTTCTTCTATACTAAGTCTATATATTTTTTTTGCCCCTTCTTTAAAATCTTTTTCTGATGCAAGCCAATAAAACTTATCTTTATCAAAAAGACAAATATTAAAGCATATTTCTGATACCTGGAACATTGCAATCGTACATGCAACAATTGTCGTAGGGCAAACCTCTTTTATGTAAGGCTGCAATTTTCCTTTTATTTCATCTTTTGAAAAAGCCATCGAATAAAAAATAAATAATACTAATTTAATCCTTTTCTTTCTTATTCTTTTTATGCTTGGAATACTAAAAGGAAAAAAAGAATTAAAGCAGGCAATAGTTGTAAGGACAGATTTAGAGATGAACAAAGGAAAGATTGCAGCACAATGCGCCCACGCTTCTCTTGCATCCTATTTGAAGGTAAATTCAAAAGAGCCTGAAATCGCAAAAGAATGGATTGGTTTTGGGATGAAAAAAATAGTCTTAAAGGTTTCAGGAGAAAAAGAGCTTTTGGAATATTTTCAAAAATGCAAGGATAATAAAATCCCCTGCGAATTAATCCATGACGCAGGCCACACGCAGGTAACCCCAGGTTCTGTTACCTGTTTTGGCGCGGGGCCTTTTTTTGAAGAGGAAATAGACAAGGTTTTAGGGAAATTGAAATTGCTATAAATTATTTTTTTAGCAGTTTTTCAATTACAACAATAAATTTTTTTGCATTTTCAATAGCAAATTCTGCTTCCTCTTTTCTAACCTCTTTTGCTTCTCCATAAACAACGTCATGCCTTCTTGACCTATATCTGTTGAATATCGAAACAAGTTCCTGAGATTCTTTTGGTATAATTTCTCCGCAAAATCTTATAACCCCTAGATGGTGGGCATCTGATAGGACTCTATACCCATGTAGTGCTATAAGCGCTCTTCCAGCATAAAGCATCGAATTATATGCAATTGCAAGCGCCCAATTGAAATGGCCTGAATTCAAATTATCCAGCGCTGTTTTAAGGTCTTTTTTTGAAAGAGATATAAATTCTTCTGACAATTTTTTATCCGGTTCAATTTTTTCAATTATATGCTCTTTTAATAATTGAGACAAACTCATGCTCATCACCCACTATCCATTTTTTATTATTTGAAATATTATAAAGAAAATTTGATTTTTTTTCAATTTTGTTTTTTAAATCATTTTTATTCCATATTATAAAATTAATTTCTCTCATTGTTTTTTTCTGCAATTTGAAAATTTCCCTTGATATTTCCATTTCATTCGCGTTTCCTATAATCATAAGATCTATATCGCTTTTTGGGCCAAAATTTCCTTTTGCAAAACTTCCAAAAACAAATGCGTATTCGATACCATTTATTTTTTCAATTGTTTTTTTTAATTCGAAAAAAAAACCCTCTGTTTTAGAGTAAATATTTCTAAGGTCTATTAAAAAAGGACATGCATTATTTTTATAAAAAAATACCATATTTCCTTCCTTTTCTTTTTTAAGTATGCCAAGGCTAACCATATTATCTAATTCTCTTTTTGCTTCATAAGGGGAAACATCAGCCTCTTTTGCAATCCTTCTCAAATGAAATCCGTCTTCAAATAGCACTACTTTTAAAATCTGAACTTCTGCGTTTGATCTAAATATTCTCTCAAGCATGTTAAATATTATAAAACAATTGTTATTTTAAATTTAACATTTCTCCTAATATTATATGCAAATGCCACTAATCATTCAAAAAAACTTTTATTCCTTTAAAAAAATAATTTTTTTTATCTAAAAGGCCTCGAATTCCTTTTAAGCGGAAAAAACCCTTCCTTTGAAAACATGAATAATGTTTTTTCCATAGCTTCCATTTCTTTTACATCAATCATTGACCTTAAATCCACTTCAATTAAAATAGAAGGATATGCATAGCTTTCATTGATTGATAAAAGTGTTTGCATAATGCCAGAGATTTCATCATATTTTTCTCCTAAAAATTCTATTCTAACAGGTCTGTCATTTGAAACAGGCTTTATATAAAATAAATTTAATTTTTCTCCCAATTCCCCAAGATCTTTAAAGCAGGGGTGTTTTTTTGGCTCTTTTGAAAGCCTTATTGAACAGGTTCTTTCGTTTTCTTTTAAAAAATAATCTAAAAAAACAATATCTGATGAGAGCATCTCTTTCTCATTCAATTCGTCTAAAAATCGTTTTCCTTTTGAATCCTTTACAACTCCAATTAAAATTATTCTTTTTTCCTGGCAAATCGTATATAACCTCTTATATAAATTTATAACATTTTTATATAATTCTATTAATTCTGAATCCTCACTCGGTCGGTCTTGTGCAAGTATTGAAATAGATCCGTCTAAAAGCATTATTTTTGGATTATATTTTTTCACTAGCTCTATTGCAAGCGAAATTTCAAGTTCGAGCCTGTAAAGGCTTTTGAATATAATCGAATTAAATTCATCAAGGCCAAATTTTACAATATATTTTGGCTCTGGGAAAGATTTTGGGTAGTACTCTGTATTTTTTAGCTTCGATTTTTCATATTCAAAAACAACCCCTGCTGGCCTTGCAATAATTAGGTCTATTCCTTGCATTTCATTTGAAATCAGTCCGCAGTCAACAGATGCAATTTTTCCGTTTATTTCTGTTTTTTTTGTGGGTTTTATTAGTTCTTTTTCCAAACTCATTTCTAGCTGCCTATTATTTTTTCTTATTTTTTCTGCCAATTCCTTGGTTTTTGAATTGGCATTTTTGATATGCTCTGCTGCGCTTTTTAGTTCTTCAAGCATATTTTTCTCTTATTTATCCCAATTCTATTAATCCTTTGCTTTTTTTTACTTCAAAGATTAAACTATAATATATATAAATAGTTTCATTCTAAATATGCTTATGGAAAGTGATGATTTGAGGTTTAAAGAAAACCAAAATGAGAAATTGATTAAAGAAATAAATGCTGAATTTTCCACTTTCAATACTTTTTCTATTCCAAATGAATTGTTTATTTTTTTCAAAAGGCCAGAAACTTTATCCGAAAAACCGATTATTTTAGATCTTCTTTTTCCGTTAAAAAATGAATCTGATTTCAAGGAAATGATGGAAACATTAAATCAAATTAAGAATTGTGAATTTTTTTTTGACAATTTTTATGGAAAACTTTATATAGTCCCAAATTCTCTTTTGACAGATCTTAGAAAGATTTTAGAACAGGCAAAAAACCTTTCAAAAAAAAACAGCATAAGTGAAGCAGAATTTTTTCTTGATCAGTATTTTTCGTTTAAAAAATTATTTGCGTATCGCCTAATTCAAAATGAAATAACCTCTTTTTTTGACGGGTACTATGCTAATGATTTCATTTCAAATATTTATTATTCAGCTAATGCTTCATTTAACAAGAGATTTGCAGAATTTAAATCATTTTTTGATTCTTTTTTAAAATGCGGAAACATTTCTTGCTTGGAAAACATTATTTCACAAAATGAGCCTATTTTTGATGCAATAAATAATTTAAAAAATAAATCTATTAATTTATATTCTTTTACTATAATGCTTTCAGATTTTCAGGAAAAACTGAATTTTCTTGAAGGACCTGCATTAGAAGAAAAAAAATTCCTTGCAGATTTTTTTATTTTTTCGATTAATCCATTAATAGAAGATATCAATAATGGAAACTTTAATTCTATTTATTTAAAATATTCTGAAATTAATCTTTTAAAAAATATTTTATTTGCAGATGAATCTAATTTTAAAGGAGCCATTGAAAGCCTTAAAAATTTGGCAGAATCCCAGCTAAAAAGCGAATATGCAAAAAATATTATTTTAGAAGGTCTAAAAAAATGCAATACTGTTTCAGGTTATTTTAAATTATTTTCTTCAACAGTTGATTCAATTATCTACGAATCTCATTTAAACTCTTTTAAATATATCTCTTCAGTAAAAGAAAAATCATCACAAAAAAATTAAAGATGTCGAAATTGACTACTCTGAATT
>CAZLIX010000072.1:0-4277 GCA_964559795.1 Microcaldota archaeon | reverse complement strand
AAACCATGAATTTGAAACAAACTCTGATTTTTCATCCCCTATTTCAAGCTCTAAAACTATCTGGCTTCCCTGGCCAATATTTTGAAAGCTAAGTTTTGATTTTGCTGGAATGAAAACATCAATTATTAATGATGAGCCCGGCCCCATATATCCAAGTGAATTTGCACTGTCAGCAATTCTTGAAACAGCGATTTGAGCCTGTATTGCGGATAATTCATCGTTTAATTCTATTATTTTCATATATGAAAAAACAATTACCGGAATAAAAAAAATTAAAATAAAGCCTATGACCATTATCATTTCAATGCTTACCTGGGCTTTCATACTTTTCACTTCCGGATTTTTTTTCTTGATGTTTTAATATTTTTTGTTTTTGAAAAAACCTTTTTTATTTCTATTGAAAGGGTTTCTAAAATTTCAGGTATAGAATGTTCTGTGCAGGAAAATGAACTTAATTTCCCATCTGCAGTAAGATGTAATTTAGCTTCATACATTGATTTTCCCTTTTTTATGTGCAATGAGATATTTTCAAATGAAAAATTTTTTGAAAACTTAAAAAGAACTCCGTCTATTTTTTTAATTATTTGCGGATAATACCTTTTTTCATAATCTGTTGAAAGCCCGCTAACGGCTATTTGAAATGATTTTTTTGAATACTCTTTTGCTTTCTTGAAAATATCGGTTGAGGATAAAACACCAAACGGCTTGTTGTCTTTCATAACAAGGATATTTGAAACCTTTTTTTGAATCATTTGTTTTATTGCATCAGATAATTGCGCAGAATAATCGATTGAAACTATTTTTTCCCTTAAAAACTCGCAAACAGGCTGTTCATCCGGCTTTTTAACTTGGGATATAATCATCGCTCTGTCTCTTTTCTTTGGAGAGAGCATAAATGTTGAAAGATCATAGGTGCTTAAAATTCCTCTCGCAATCCCTTTATCTGCAACAAGAACCTTATGGACATTTTTTTCTTTCATAATTCTTTTTGCATCCCCTATTTTTGAGGAAACGTCAACAAGATATACTGGAGATTGTGCGAGCATTGACACCTGCTCTGAAGAGAAAATATTTTCATCCAATAATTTTTCCAAAAGCTCTATTCGGGTTATCGAGCCTTCTATTTTATTTGACTTGGGGTCAATGACAGGAAGCGCCTTAAACTTTCCCAAAAGAAACGAATCAAGTATTTCTAAAACAGAGCTTTCTGTATATAAAACGGGAGATCTTTCAATGCAGTTTATACATTTGGTTTTAGAAGGATCGGAAAGATTTAAATTTAAATTTCTATCTGTTATAAGACCTTCATATTCGTCATTATTTACGATAAAAACAGCTGTTCCTTCATCCATTAAAAGAGTTAATGCTTTTGAAAGTGGCTCTGACCCGTTTAAAATTTTGGCTTTTTGCAGGTTTTTCATAAGTATAAATAAAACCAAAAAGAATAAAAAGAATTAAAGTATAAATAATTTGAAAGGCGAACAGTATGATGGTGCTTGAAGAGATAGTCCAACGTCCAACTTGGAAAGAAGTACTATTAGACTTAATATTAAAAGAAGAACTTGACCCTTGGGATCTTGACCTTGTAAAAATATCAGATATATTTCTCAAAAATATAAAGGAAATGGGAAAAATAGAATTATATGTTCCTGCAAATATGATACTTGCCTCTGCAATACTTCTAAGATATAAAAGCACCATTTTAAATTTTAACGAGCCGGAGATTGCACAAGAAACGCTAGAAGAGCATATCCCTATTGAAAAACCACAAATAGAAGAAATTACCCCTCTTTTAAGAGCCATGCCAAAAAGGCCTATTACATTAAATGAACTCGTTGAAGAAATAGATAATATAATAAAGTATCAGGAAAAGAGGGAAATAATAAAAAAGGAGAAGCTGGATTCGATACTTAATTTAAAAATCGAATCCGAAAACCTGGAAAAAAAAATGGAAATTATATATGATGCGATAATATCTGAAATTAACAAAGAAAACCGCGCATTTTTCTCAAAAATAATTACAGGAAAAAATGAAAAAAGAGATGTTGTATTTGCCCTCCTATCTGTTCTTCATCTAACGCAGGAAAACAAAATTGATATAGAACAAAAAGAATTCTTCGGAGAAATAGAAATTTACGCTCTTGAAAAAAAATGAAAAAAATGAAAATCAAAGTTTTGGCTTTTTTGGCTTTGATTTTACTATTTTTACATGTTTTGGAGTTAAAATAATAAGCTCTGTGGATAATAATGCGATATCCCCGTCAATCTTATCAGTATAAGATTTCATCATGCCGATTATTTTTTTCAGTCTATTTGGTTGTTTTGCAAGAAGAGAAACATTCAAAACAATTACATTTTTTGAAGAAAGCTCTTTTGAGATTAGATCTACATCGCCTTCATTTCTAATATCTATTTTTTTTACATAAAAATCTGCTGGTGGATTTATTACATCTCCGTCTCCTTCCATAACATCCTCTAAATCAAGAGAAGTTGATTTTGCTGTTTCATTTGATCCTCCTAAAAGATTATCGAGAAATCCCATTTATAACACCTTGAATGTATATAAAAGATATTATTTTTAAATATGCTGTTTTTGTAAATTGAAAAAAAATGAATATGAGGAGCTCTCCAATTAGCCCTGATTTGCTAAAAGGTTGCCCAATCCATCAGCTCAACTCTGGATCTTTCAAGCATAGAAAATTACACTTATGGCTGCTTCTTTCGACCTGACCAGTTTCATATAACTCTCTACCCTGAAAGGCAGAGCGTCAGCACCTTTGAAATTGGGTCATTTTAACAAAACATGACACCTTGGATTTTCGGCCTGCCTAAGGGGATTTGCAGGAAAGGGACCCCTAGCCCCAACCTAGCTCCAATAAAAAATATGAACAGAAAACTCTTTAAGAATACCTGATTCTTTTAGAAATCGCATCGAGCCTTTTTTTTATTTTTTCACTATCCTTGCACGAGGAAAAATAGGAATCAAGAAAAATTTCTTTATGTTTTTTATCATGCAATGAAAGAAGCATTGTAAATACATCGACTGCCTTGTCTTCTATTTTAGAAGAAAAATAACCAAGGCCGAAATCAAATACATAAATTTTTCCTTTTGCTTCCATTAAATTCGCAAATGTATAATCCCCGTGAATAATATCAATAGAATGGATTTTGGAAAGAATCAGCCCTGCCTCTTTTATATTTTTCCCGTTTTCATCTGCACGAGCCCCATGCAAAAATTCCATTGTAATTGAAAAATCATCAAAAAAATAAATTTTCGGTGCAGATATTTTTTCATCATTGAGCCTTTTTAGAATTTTTGCCTCACTTTTTGTCCTTTTTTTTCTTAAAAAAATATCCAATTTTTCATTTCTATATTTTTTCAAAGCCCTGTTTTTTACAACACATTCTTTTCCTTCGAAAAATGATCTTGTGAGTATTGCCTCTGAACCTTTCATTTTCAATTCACCAATAGCCCTGACAGGTAAAACATAAACCATAATGTGAAAAAGAAAAAACCTGCCCAAACAAATTTATTCCACCTGAAAACTTTTGTTCCGTCAAGAGGGCCTAATGGGATCATATTAAATGCGCCAAGAAGTGCATTTATATAAGCGCCGAAAAGCCAGATATTAAGGCCATATAAATAATTGAATCCAAAAGTATATGAATTTGAAAAATTCCAAAAAAGAAAAAAAGCAAATGAAAGAAGGATATTAGTCAAAGGGCCTGCAATGGATATAATGCCATTTTGCTTTGCTGTTATTGATCTTGCATAAATATAAACTGCTCCGGGAGCTGCAAAGATAAATCCAAAAAGAGATGTTAAAAGCATAAATAATAGACCTTGCGGCCACATTACAAAACGCGCCTTTGCCCCGTAATGAATTGCAATGGCCTTATGCGCAAGCTCATGAAGGACAAATCCTATCCCAATTGTAAATGAAAAAATAATTACAAACAGCAGGAGGGAAACCGGTTTTAAAAAAATTGAAACACCGTATGGGTTAAATGCAATTGATGCTGCTAAAGATAATGTAAATATACATATTAATATTTCTAATGCTTCTTTTCTGTCAATTTTAAATGAATCAGTTTCAATCCCTAATAGATTCCTCATAAATAAGCCTCACTTTTGCAATATTAAATGAACCTCCATATGATTCAACAATTCCTATAGCTTCTCTTCCATCAGAAAGCCTTACTTTTATTTGAGAATTTAATTTTCCATTCTCGATTGCATAACCTATTCTTCCAACCCCTAAAACAGAAGGAAGATT
>CAZLIX010000071.1:0-4318 GCA_964559795.1 Microcaldota archaeon | reverse complement strand
CTCCATAAAAATCACCCTAAAGCTCTATCTACACTTTCTATTTCAATCTGCCTTACCCCTGGAATTGAATTAATTTTTTGTTCGCTGATATCAAGACCCTCATCTTCTTTTGCAAGAAAAGAAATTTGAAGATATTTGATTCCAAAACCGATCTCAACTGTCTTTATTTCCCCTACTCTTAAAATATTTTTAAGTTCTTTTTCTATTGAAGAAATATTATCTGATTCTTCTGGATAAACCTTAGCCCTTATGATTACGTCTGCCATGTTATTCACCTATGGTCCTTCAAATCCGCATTTGCAAGAATATTTGTTTTTATTTTCCCTACATACATTACATCTTATAATTATATTCTCGCATCCTGCACATGGAAATTGGGTATAATCTACAACCTGCCTTCCGCAGCTATTACATCTTTTCATTTATTCATCCTCCATATACTCTCTAAAAAGTATTAAATATAGTAATTTAATTTAAGCACTAACATATTTAAATATTTAAGTTTATATTAATAGCTTATCAATTATTTAGTTGATTTAATAAAATTAATGGGCTCGTAGCTCAGCTTGGCTAGAGCGGCGGACTTTTAATCCGTAGGTCAGGAGTTCAATCACGCTTTTTGGATAAGGATTTTCCGACGGCAAAAAGCAGTGTTCCAAAAAACCAATGATTATAAACTCATTTTGGTTTTGAACAAATCCCCTCGAGCCCGTTTCTTTATTATAATCTGATCGTTTTGTGTTTTGAGTTTAGGGTTTTGATAAATAAAAAAAATTAATAATTTTCTAGGTATCTTTCTATTTCCCAATTAGAAACATTAAGCCGATATTCATCCCATTCCTTATTTTTTGCAAGAATATACTGTTTATAAGTATATTCCCCCAGCACATTTTGGATAAGGGCATCTTTTTCAAGCTCATTTAGCGCATCTTTTAAAGATGACGGGAGTTGTAAAATTTTTAAATCTTCAAGTTTTTTATCATCAAAATCATAAAGATTTTCCTCTACTGGGTTTGGAGGATCTGTTTTATTTTTTATTCCTTCAAGCCCTGCTTTTAACATCGCGGCAAATGCAAGATAAACATTGCAGCTTGGATCTGGGCTTCTAAGTTCTATTCTTGCTGATTTTGATTTTCCTTTTGAAATTCTGGGCACTCGGATTAATGCAGAACGGTTTGTTGTCGCCCAGCTTATATATACCGGAGCTTCATAACCAGGAGTTAATCTTTTATAAGAATTAATTGTTGGAGAAATTATTGCGCTCAGTGCTTTTATGTGCTTTAACTGGCCTGCGATAAAATGCTTTGCAATAAGAGAAAGATTGTATTTATCATTTTCATCATAAAAGACATTTTCCCCATTTTTAAAAAGGCTTTGATGAATATGCATACCGCTCCCATTTATCCCAGAAATTGGCTTTGGCATAAAAGTTGCAATAAGGCCATGTTTTTCTGCGATTGCCTTAAATACAAATTTTAATGTTAATGCATTATCTGCAGTCCTTAGAGCAGGACCATATTTAAAATCTATTTCATGTTGACCTTCTGCAACCTCGTGGTGAGATGCTTCGACATTTATTCCAAATTTTGACAGTGCAATAATCATTTCTCTTCTTATTTCATATGCCTTATCCATTGAAAGATCAAAATATCCCCCTATATCATGAGGAGAAGTTTTTATTCCATTTTCTTTTTTAAATAAGAAAAATTCAAGCTCAGGGCCGGTATTATATTCAAAACCCATTTCTTCTGCTTCTTTTATGACTTTTTTAAGGATATATCTTGGATCTCCTTCAAAAGGAGTACCATTATGTTTATATACATCACAAATAAGCCTTGCAGTGTTTCCGTCAGGAGAATTAAGCCAGGGTATTAATGAATATGTGTCTGCATCGGGTTTTAGGAACATATCACTCTCATGTATTCTTGCAAAACCACTAATAGAAGAACCATCAAACCATGTACCATAATCAAAAGAATTTTCAAGATGCTCTGCTCCTATCGTAACATTTTTTATTATCCCGTTTATATCTGTAAACTGCAAGTTTACGAACCTTACATCATCTTCTTCTATTTGTTTTAAAATTTCATCTTTGCCTTTCATAAAAAAACCCCACTAGATATATAAGTAATTTTTTGTTATTTAAATATTTTTTGAAAAATAAATAAACAAATGTTTAAAAGATAGTTATTTTAATTAACAAATGTAGTATAAATAAGTGATTATATGAAAAAAAATAATACAATTGATGAAATAAACCAAAATATACTGGCAGAACTTAAAAAAAATTGCAGGATTTCTTATAGAAAGCTTTCAAAAAAAATCAATTTGAGCACTGCTACTACTATCGAAAGAATAAAAAGAATGGAAAATGAAGGCATAATAAAAAAATATACTATTTCGCTTGACCATGAAAAAATGGGAAATGATTTTATGGCAATTATTCAAATATCAATTAAACATGGTTATTTGATAGATGTTCAAAAAAAGATAGGCTTACTTTCTGGGGTTACCGGAGTATATGATGTTACTGGGAAATATGATTCAATTGTAATTGCAATGGCAAAAAACAGGGTAGAATTTAATAATTTGATAAAAAAAATTTCATCGATTCCAAATATTGAAAGGACAAATACAAATATTATTTTAAATGTGATAAAAGACCCTTTGGATAACTAACTCATCTCGTATATTTTTTCTAATTGCACCATTCCTGGGATAGTTTGGGGCAAAAAGCTGTTGCTTTTTAATCTTTTTATAAGACCAGAAACATTGTCTGGATTTATTGGTTCTTTTGAATGAGATAAGATAAAATATGCTCCAGAAGTATCAAATCTTTTATCAAGATGTTTTATGATATCTTGGCCGTAAAGCTGGAAGGTTGGAGTAATCTGCCCTTCGTATGCAAAACATTCTGCAAAATAATCCGTATTAAAAACTCCTGTAGTAAGGGCCAAAAGATCAATTAATGCAATTTTTTCAGGAAACGGCACTTGATACTCATATTGAGTGTCACCTTCTGAAAGGATTACTGTTGCAACATTTCTTACAATTAATTTTTCTTCTTCTTTTGCCAATAATATTTTTTGAAGGATCTTTAAATATGAAATATCGTCCATATCAAGAACGAAGCCCTTATATTTTAAATGAGCAAATGCTTCGCCATTTTCTTTTTCATTTGCAGTTTCTTCTGTTTCTATTTGAAATTCTATCGGAAATTCCCCGTATTTTTTTGGCGAAACAAAAACCAAATATCTTATAGTCATTTCTTTTTTTTGTTTTTTGTCCTTATTAATTTCATCTTTTGAAATACAAATTTCCTTTTTTCTCACTTTTGTTTCATCGCTTTTAAGCTGAAAGTCAAATTTTCCAAGCACCCTTTTTATAAGAACTGCGACGGATGCTAAATCCTTTTCTGATTTTACAGCAATTTCGCCGCCAACCAAATCAAAAATAAATTCTTTTATTTTTTCGGTTTTTTGCTTAAAGAAAAAATTATATACATCTTCCTGCGAAACATCGTATTTTTCTTTTCTCAATTCCTCTGCAGTTTTTTCTATCAATTTATTTGAAAAACTCCCCGATGTTTTTTTCCTAAATTTTGAGCAAATAATAGTTTTGCCAAGATAATCTAATCCACTAGAAACTTGTTTTTCTATAAATTCAAAAAGTTCTTGAAGAACTAGATCATTTTTTTTTATATATTCTTCAGATTTTTGCACAACTAAAGGATAATTATTGCGTATCCTTAAATCATCTAATTCGTGCTTTAATTCTCTTTTTGGACCAGAGAGTACGGATGCAAAATGAGTATAAATCTCTGAAACTGATTTTGAAATTTGGGTTATACCTTCATTTGCATTTACACCTGATTCTATTTGATTAAAAAGAGAGTGCCTATCTCGTTGTGTCATTTTTGAAGTATATGCTATATCAAAACACCGGATGATACCTAAAAGCTCAGGTTTTCTTCTTAAAACATCTCTCCATATTTCAATCCTTTTTTCTAGATTAGGATCTAAATCTGCAGATCGTATTTTTTCATAATCTAAAAAATCAAAAGGACTTAAAAGCTGGGCGAAAGACCCGATTCTTGCCTTAACCTTATCAAATGAGGAATGATGGCATAGGGCAAATAAAGATAATTCAAAATCTCCTGTTGCATCAAAAACTCGATTAAAAAGCTCAACCGAATGCCTTTTTATCGATTTTGGCGTTGATTTCCCAAAAAGATCCTCAACTAATTCTTCTGGATGAATAAATAGTTGGTTCCATTCAGCCTTATCGTAGATACAATTCACCGGACAGACATTGACAC
>CAZLIX010000070.1:0-4327 GCA_964559795.1 Microcaldota archaeon | reverse complement strand
TTATTTATTTTTTATGGTACATAATTTAAATCAAAATTTCTTTCATTTCAATATTTATCTGTTCAGAAATTTTTCCTTTTGCAAGTTCTTTTCCAATAAGTTTTTTTTCAAGCGATTCTTTTATTTCCGATGCAATTTCTAATGCAACATCCCCTTCTAAAAGCCCAAGCTCAAATTCATCAAGCAAATCAGAAATATCTTCTTTTTTTATTATAATTTTTCCAGTTACCGCGGTTTTTATTTGTTCAAAAACGCCTAGCTTTATTTTGCGTTCTTTTTCTTTGTTTTCTTCAAATTCCTGCTCTTGTTTCAGGTCTTCTCCCAATTTTCCCAAACTTTTTTCAAGCCTAATCTCTTCTTTTTCAATTTCTTTTTTAAGTTCTGCTGTTTCCTTTTCTTTTTTAGGCCTGACAGTACTTTTAATTATATCAAAAATTCCTTTTTTTCCCTCAGTTTTTGGCTTTTCAATTTCCTTTTTAAAAGAAGTCTCTTTAATGATTTTATGACTTTTTTTCTCCTTGCTTTCTAATTTCTTATCTTCCGTTTTTATTTTTTTTTCAGATGTTTCCACCTGTAATTTTTCCTTTTTAATAACAGCTTTGCTTTCAATTTTTTTATCCTTAATTCCCTCTTTTTTATTTTCAATGGGAGTTAAAGGAAGCTCGTCTTCCTTTTTTGTAAGCTTTCCGACAAAATCAGATATTTTTTTCTTTAAAAGCCCAAACATTTCTAATCCACAATTTTAGTGTTTCATTTCATGAAGTTTTTTTTCAGTCTCATTTACTTTTTTTATAATAAGCTCATATTCACTCTGAAGCCTTTCAAGTATTTTTTTAGTGGACTCAGCCCTTTTTTCCATCTCTTTTTGTGAATATTCCTTATCCATTTTCAAAAGATATCCACCGCCAATCGGCACAAGAATTTTTTCAGAAGAAACCTTTGTTTCTAAAAATGCGTTTCCTCCAATCGGCACAAGCGATTCTTTCATTTCAAGAGATGATATTGTTTTTGATGCATTGGTTAAATCTAGCATTGTTAATGTTATTTTTTCCATCTCACTGCGAATCATTGAAAGCTGCTGTTTATAAATATAATTTTCATATGACGCTTTTTGCATTTCTTCATTGTGTTTTTCCATTTTTAATACACCTAATTTTTCTTTACGCTTTCTATCTTGACATTGGTTCTTTTAAGCCCGCTTTGAGATCCAAAAAGCGCATATACTTTTTCACGGGCATGCTTTTCGCTTTCAGCTTCGACTTCCTTTTCAAATACTCTTTCTTTTCCTTGCAATTTTATTTTTCCAGTTATTGTAAATTTCGCCATTTTTTTCACCCTATAAATTCTAATACCTCTTCAATTCTTCCCATTTCATATGCTGTAGTGTTATTCCCAACAACATATCCATTATCATTTGCAATTGCACCAAGAGATATAAAACCAACCCCTGTATTTATGGTTCCTCTAGAACCTTTTATTTGAAGTTTTTTTTCAATCTCTGCAATTTCATTTTCATTTGCCCTAAAATTTGCAAGAAAACCCCTGCTATTTAGAAGCAAGTTACTCCCAACAGTGCTGTATTCTGCAATCCTGCCGTATTCTAATTTTACTTTCAATGTTTCTTCAATTTTTTCCTTTTCTTTTTCCTCTATATTTGGATTAATTAATCCAGTCTTATCGTTTACTGCTATATTGTTTGAATGTGCGTTATGTCTGCTTTCACTAATATGCACTCCAAGACCAGTTTCTTGTTCTAAATATTTTTTTTCTTTTTCAGATGCAATATTTGGAAGAATTATTCCGTATGAGTTCATACATATGTATCCTCCTGCAAGATTTGTATCTCCAATCGTTGTCAAAATGCATCTTGTTTTCAATGATTCTTCAAGCGCATCAACAAATTTTTTTGGTGAATCTATAGGGGCAATAGTATATTCATTGTTTGTTTTTGCAAATAGCCCTATCCATTCGTTTCCAAAATAATCTGTTTTTTTCATTTTTTTGTTTCCTCTTTTTTCGCGCTTTTTATCTCTTTTGCAACTTCGTTTTCAGCTTTTTTTTGAACTGTCGCATCTTTCTCTTTTTTCGTTTCTTCCTTTGCCTGTTTAGTTTCAGCTGGCTTTTCTTCAATTAATTTTTCATCAGGAAGATATACGTTTGCAACATCATCTTTTTTTACAATTTTGACCTTTATTTTCCTCGGAGGTTTTTGGATGCTTTTTGACCAAATAAATTCATTTACCTTCATACTTATATTTACTTCCTGCGCTTTTGAATGCCTGTATGCAAATTCACGCAAAAGATCTACTGCTCTAACCGCTCTTTTTGTTCTTTTATAATCATATGCCTTTCCCAAAGGAATAGTATAAATTTGTTCATCATTTTTCATAGCATTTCACCTATTCTTTTTCACATTTTTTTATTTTTTCAGTTCTCCATGTTCTTGTTTTTGTATTGTTCTGCACCTTTCTTTTCGTTCTTATTGCAACAAATGTAGGAATCTTTCTATTCTGCCTTGTTTTTTTTCCAAGCCTTAATTTTTTTCTTATATTCTTTTTAACCATTTTTTTCACCTATTTTCTTTTTATTGAAATATTTCCAGTTTTTGGCGCATCGCGCAAGTTTGAAAGAAGAACCATGACTTCCCTTTCATTTACTTTTTTTCCGGTTTTTGATGCGTATTGGATTATTCTTTGTGATGCATGGGCAAAAAGTTTCGGATTTGTCATCAAAACATTTGTCATGCGGTCATATGCTGAAAAATCGCATATTTGCCTTAATGCCATTTTCATTTGTTCTATTATTTTTTTATCTTCCTCTTCTTTCATTAGGCTTCACGCCACTTCTTTTGCGCATTTTTCAAGTAGTTTTTTTCCATTAGGGGTTAATTCCCTTCCTTTTTTTGCCTTTGCAAGAAGACCTGCTTTTTCAAGAGATTGCATTGCCTTTCTTATTCCAGATCCGCCTGCCATAACGTGCTTTTCAGGTTTTACTCCCCTGCTTTTTTTTCCTCCATAATGCCTTCTAAGCCGGTTTGTTCCAACATTTGCTTTCGAATAACAATGCCTCATAATAGATGCGCACCTTAAATACCAAAAATTTTCCTGGGAAGGTGGCCGTTCTGCATGTGCTCCTGTTTTTGCAACCCCTGCAAACGCCGGTTTTTCTATTTTCATCTCTTCAAGCTTTTTTGCAACATTTTCAATTAACTTATTTGCATCCACATCTAAACAATTAACCATATATTCACCTTAATAGTATTTATAGAAGATCTATTTTATTTAGAAAGTTTTTTAAACCGTCCAATCCAAAAAATTTTACCGTTTGGTTATCTTCCTTTGTTTTTAATGATTATTATTTTGGATAACCTTTATAAATATTGTTTAATTTAATTACTGTGGCGATCAATATGAATTCAAATGCAACTCCCTTAAAAGGGGCTACCTCCAGGTTAGAAAATAATTTAGGAAATAAGCAACCGTATCAAAACCAGATAAAATCTGCTGGCCCGTATTCTTCTTATGGAAAACCTACAGAAGAAGATAGGCTAAGGCTCGTCGGGCATATTGCAAATTATCATACTTCTAAATCTGGTTCAGAAGAAAAAATAGATTCAATCGAACTCGCATTCCCACTGCTAGTTAAAATATACAAATACCTAAAACAGCACGAGGTTTTGACACAAAAACAAGAGCAAAGCCTAAAACAGACAGAAGAACTAATGAAAAAGATGACAGGGGATTTAATGTACTGTTGTAATTCATCTGATCTTGCTTTGAGCTCAAAGGCATTTTCAACTTTAAAAGATCTGCCTTTAAAAATAGCATTTAAATTTTCAAAAATATGCCAGGTTGCAAAAGATTGCCGTGTTCCATATATAAGGCTTGAAGCAGCGCAATTTCTTTTAGATGAAAAAACAAAGTCTTTTTCAAATTTAGCAGACGATAAAATTATCCTTAATGGAAAAAAATCATCTCTTTCAGGATATCTTTCATATCTTGTACGCGATGCAACAGAGAACGGGACTTATTCTGATGTGCGTTCAAAATTTCTCGAATCTTTTTTCGAAACTGCAAAAAGAACAGGAGATATAAGTTATCTTGAACATCTTTCTGCCTCTAAATTTCCCGATACAAAGCAGACTGCAAGGCTGTTTTGCGAAATAGTAAAAAGAGAAGAGGATGTTGTCAGAAAAGCTGCAATAACTGAAGCAGAAAAGCTTACAGCAGGACTTTTTTCAGAAATGCAAAAATCAACATCTTATCTGGCCCCAGGAGAAAACATTGTTGACTTCCAAAAACTAAGGCTTGAAAAAAGATCTCAGAAG
>CAZLIX010000069.1:3000-4388 GCA_964559795.1 Microcaldota archaeon | reverse complement strand
ACATTTTCAACGCGCTTTCTCAAATAATGATTAGCCTATCTAAAATGTGCCAGGATATTATTATTTTTTCAACAGAAGAATTTGGATATTTTAAATTATCAGATAATGTTTCGACAGGATCAAGCATTATGCCGCAAAAGAAAAATCCAGATTTGGCAGAATTAATTAAAGGAAATTCAAATATTATTTTATCTTATGAGTTTTTAATTAAAAATACAATTAATGGATTGAATTCCGGATATCTAAAAGAAACGCAGGTTATAAAAGAACCGATGATTAAAGGGATAGAATTAATATTATCAACGCTTGATGTAATGAAAATTTTGATTGAAGAAATTGAAATAAATGAGGAAAAATGCGTTAAAGGATGCACAAAAGAAATATTTGCAGCAGATAAGGCCTATGCATTGGTAAAAAAAGGTATTCCTTTTAGAAAGGCATATTTACAAATTTCACAAGAGATGAAAAATTTTAAGGGATTAAATCCAAAAAAAGAACTTGAAAAAAGAGTGAGCAGAAAAATATTTTAGTGCATTGGTATATTTGGATCTTCCATTCTATCCATAACGTCAAGTGTTTTTTCAAGATAGGATGTCGCATTAACATCAGATAATGATTCTGCAAGTTCTAAAAAGGATTTTTTACATGAAATATATGTTGGAAAAGATATTCTATCGTAAATAAATTCAAGAACTGGTAAAAAGACCACTGTCTTTACATCTACATTTCCAATTTTTTCTTTTAGGTTTTTAAGTGATTTGCTATAGATATAAAAAATCTGTTCAATAAGATCAGGCCCGTATTCAAAACGAAATAGCCTGCTAAACTCCTTTTCAATATGAGAAATGCATGAAAAGATAAATTCAGAATATTTTTGCATTTCATATTTTTCCAATTTTATGCTTAGTTCTTCTCTTTTTGCAGAATTATAAAGTTCATGCAACAACATATAAATATTTGTGGCATCCTCTAATCTGCTTTGGTTATTTAATTCACTGGAAAATTCAAGAGCCTTATTTATAAAAAGATTTAATGAAAATTCATCACTTTTCAACTCAGGGCGTAGGTATTTTTCTAGTATATATAAGATATATGGCGATTCCACAAAAGAAATTATTTGGCTCATATTTTTCAAAGTGAATGTAACGGAATGTATGAGTTCAAGACAAGGTTCAAATTCATTTTTTTGAAGCATTTCAAGTTCTTTATATGCAAATTTTCTTATCGTAATATCAGTATTTTTGGAAAGGGTTATCATTAGGTCCTGCCAAGATAATAATCGGGCCGTTGCATCTTTTGAAGTTGAAACTAATGGATAGAGGGTGTGTATTTCCTTGCTTTTTTCTCTTAATGAACTTAAATTTGGGCGATTTTGTGATTTTGGAATA
>CAZLIX010000069.1:0-2990 GCA_964559795.1 Microcaldota archaeon | reverse complement strand
CCATAGTTATAAATTATGAATAATAAAGTATTTAAAGCATACTTATACTGAATGGGATTTGTTTAAAAAACCAAATTGTGCGATTATTTTTTGCACATCAAAAGAGAGATTTATTTCTCCTATTTTAAAAAGCGCATCCCCAAAGCTAAGAAGCCCTGGAACGCAGCCAGATATTTTGTTATTTTTGATATATTTCAAAAGAAGATACGCTGTTGGCATTGAAATAATATAATTTGAAAGTGGAGATATTTCTTCAAAATTCATTAAATTCCGATCACTTAATGTCATTGTATAACTATTAAAATAATCATTAATTAGTTCAACTGCAAAAGGAAATGAAAGTATCTTATACATTTCTTTTTTGACAAGGGATATTTTATTATTTTCAATTGAAATTTTAGAGGTATCATGTAACTGAAAATCATTAATGAGAATATTTTTTGGTTTTTCTGAAAAATCATCAAATTCTAAATGAATTGGGGATTTTCTTGTTGTAGACCCTTGTTTTCCAAGCTTTCCATTTGAACTATCCATAAATTGATAACAATCTGAAAGGACCATAAAAAGATCGAAAATTTTTTCTTTTTTGCTTTCTGGACCAATACTTTGGGCTATTTCAAGGGATTTGGTAATAAAAACATCAAGAAAATCATTAAGTTGAATCGAATCCATAGAAAAAAATTTCATTACCGCTCTAAGTGTAGTTGGAGATTCTATTAACAAAATACCCTCTTTTTGTTTTTTTATACCATTAAGCCGTACTAAATCGACTCCTATAATATCTCCAAGGTTGAATGTTGCACTATTAAATTTTTCTATTTCGTAAAAAGCGAAAAGCCGTATTTCTTTATCTTCTGATCTTAGATAAGGAAAAAGCATATGTTTCCATGGTTCAAGAATAGAAGCTCTTGACTGAAAAAAAAGAGTCTTGTTTAAAAAAATAGAATCGATTTTTTCGCTTATGCGCTTGAATCGTTCGAAATTAAAATGAGATTTGTTTGCTGTTCTATCAGAAAGGAAATTTAATTTTTTGGGAGTTGGTTCAAATCCCATGTTATAAAATATGAGCAAAAGGGTATTTAAATGTATGTAAAATCAGAAATATACTATTAAAAATAGATAGGAACAAATAAACAAAATTAAATATACCAATAGGAGAATTGCCATGTATGAAATAAGTTTTTTTGAAGAGATAGTAAGAATATTCGTTTCTTTTTTGGCAGGATTATTAATAGGATATACAAGAAGGAGCTATCCTGCAGGAATGAGAACTTTTATTTTAATATGTCTTGGCTCAACGATATTTACAATAATTTCAATTGACCCAAATATTTTTGGGCAAGCTGCAAGCTACGATCCAAGCAGAATAGTATCACAAATAGTAACAGGGATAGGTTTTATTGGCGCAGGAGTAATATGGAAATCTGATGCTAGAATAGGCGGGCTTACTACTGCTGCTGCGATATGGACAACATCTGCAATTGGGATATTAATTGGAATTGGAAATTACGGACTTTCTTTGATAACACTCGCGCTCGTAATGATCATATTATATTCTAAAAGATGGGTTCATGAAAAAGGAGTAAGGCATTATTAAAAAATTCAAAAATATTTTTTCAACTCTGCCTTTGGATAAAAGGTTTTTGAAAAATCTTCTTTTCTATTTAAAGGAACTGTGCAATCAAGCCCCATTTTTGAAGTTATATATGTATTTGGATCAGCAGAAGGATCAAGTGAAGAACCTTTTTCATTTTCTTTTACAATTAAATTTTTTGATGCTTGAAAGCGCGTTGCAATTGCCCATTCAACTTCTGCTATATTAGTAATGTCAATATCAGAATCAACAATAACTGCATGTTTTAGTGATTTATGGCCCTTAAAAGCTGCATCTATTGCAAGTCGCCCTTCATTTTCGTTTTTCTTTTCTATTGAAATTGCTGCATGAAGCCACGAGCAGCCTCCAGGAGTTATATTTACCCCAGTGCATTTACAAATTTTATTTACCTCTTTAAAAATAGTCGGCTCTTTTGGCATTCCCATTAATATCTTATGTTCAAGCGCCCCTGGGAGAAGGGCATGAAATATTGCATTATTTCTATGGTATATTTTAGTGATTTCAAATACTCTTTGTTTTCTAACGATATCATAGGTTTCAGTTAGATCTAAAAAAGGTCCTTCATCAACCATTTCTTTTTTTACTTTCCCAATTAATGCAAATTCAACATCAGATGGAATTTCAATCCCGTTTTCAAGCTTTATTGTTTTAAGGGGCATTAGTGAATTTGCAATAGAAAGCTCATCAAAACCTAAATTTACTGAGGTTGCACCTGCAAGAAGAACATTTATTGGCGAACCTACAATTATTGCAATATCAAGCTCTTTTCCTTTTAAGTCTGCTCTTTCAATAAACGTATGAAGATGCCTGTTTAAAATCCTTGCAACAACCTTGTTTTTTCCAATCACCATCATTCTGTGAAAAGAAAGGTTTCTTCCATACTCTGGGTCATTTGCGATGACTATTGCAGAGGTAAAATATGGCCCGCCATCTTTTGGAAGATAAAACGGGACGGGAATTTTTGATAAATCAACATTGGAAATTTTATTTTCTAAAATTGGTCCATCGTCTGAAAGCATTGGCTTTGTTGGATTTTCAATTGCATTGATTAATTTTGGGATTAGGCTTTCTTTTTTGCATTCAAGGTACTCTGCAACCATATCTTTTGTTGAAAAGATGTTTCCTGCAACCTGAAATTCTGATTCTTTTATTTTTGGAAAAATAACCGGGCACGGTTCTGCAGTCTTTAATATTGATGAAACTTCTAGATTAGATGAAACTGGAATTTTGCATTCCATTATTTTTTTTTCAATTCTGATCTTTTCGATAAAAGTTCTAAAAGAGTTCATAGGAAAAATATAAACAGAAAGAAATAAAAGGATTGGACAAGTTATAAAAAAACTGCGATAGGTTTAAATATTTATATGAAGTATAT
>CAZLIX010000068.1:0-4426 GCA_964559795.1 Microcaldota archaeon | reverse complement strand
TGAATTTATAAAATCAAAAGAAAGGCCTGTAAAAATAATGTTTCTTGGAATAAATGGTGCAGGAAAGACAACAACTCTTGCAAAAATTGCATTTATGCTTCAAAATGCAAATTTAAAGGCTGTTTTTGCAGCCTGTGATACATTCAGGGCTGCTGCAATTGAACAGCTGTCAGTTCATGGGGAAAGGCTTAAAATAAAGGTAATAAAAAGGCCATATGGAAGCGATTCTTCTGCTGTTGCATATGATGCAGTAAGCCACGCAACAGCACACGGAATTGATGTTGTTTTAATTGATACTGCAGGCAGGCAGGATAATAATATTGATTTAATCAATGAGCTAAAGAAAATGGATAGGATAATAAAACCTGATTTAAAAATATATATTGGGGAAAGCATTGGAGGAAATGCGGTTATTGAGCAGGTTTCTAGTTTTAACAAGGAAATTGGGCTTTCTGGGGTTATTTTAACTAAAATAGACTGCGACCCGAAAGGAGGAACAATTGTTTCCATTTCAAAGGCAACAGGGCTTCCAATACTTTATATTACCAATGGGCAGGGATATGGGGATATTGAAAAATTTGAGCCTAAAAAGATAATCAATAACCTCTTAGAATAGGTGCAAAAATATTACTTATATTTATTAGCAGAGTATATGTATACTTCTTTTTATTTAAAAAAAATAGCTAAATAATATAAAATTAGCATTCTAATATTTATTATGATATTTATTACAGGAGCAACAGGAAGGCTCGGACAAGAAGTATTAAAGCTTGTTCCAGCGGCAATCCCGCTAGTTAGAAAAAAATCAAATCTTAAAAATGAAATAGTAACTGATTTTAGTGAAAAAGAATTAACAAAAATATTTCAAAAGGCAAAAACAGTGATGCATCTTGCAGGTTCGATGGATTTTTCAGACCATACTATCTTATGGGAAAATAATGTAAAGTTAACAGAACGGATTGTAAATTCAATTCCAGAAAAAACAAAAATAATATTTGCGTCCTCATTTTCAATTTATGGGAAAAAGATGAGAGAAATTCCTGCAGATGAAAATACTCCAATTAACCCTGATACTCCTTACGCAAGATCAAAGGCGTTTGCAGAAGAGATTGTAAAAAAACATAAAAATCATGTGATTTTAAGGATTGGAACAATTTATGGAAAAGGTTTTGAAGACTATTACATGGTCCTTAAAATGATTAAAAAGAAAAAAATGTATATTATAGGTGGCGGTGAAAACAGGGTTTCATTTGTAAATTCAATTGATGTTGCAAACGCAATTAAAAATTCAATTAAAGGAAAATGTGGGATATACATAATAACAGGGGAAGATAAAACGCAAAAGGAAATATTAGAACTGGCATCAAAATATCTTAACGTAAGCCCGCCAACTAAAAAAATACCCGTTTCGTTTGCATTGATGTTTGCGCAAACAGAAGAATTTAGGGCAAGAATTGAAAAAAGAAAGCCTAAAATTACAACTGAGCATATACTTATTCTTTCAAGCAATCGGGCTTTTGACTGCAAAAAGGCAAAAAAAGAGCTAAAATTCAGGCCTGTAAAAATAGAAGAAGGAATTAAACAGATGGTTTTGGATTTAGATATTATAAAAAACCACTAAAAATAACTTTATAAATCCTTTTTATTATAAAAAAATTATGGATTATGTTCAAAGGATAGGAAAAATCCCAAATCTAAATTGGACAGCAAGAGAAAAATTCGGCAGGCGCTGCCTTAATGAAGATATTGGAAAAATCGCAGAAATAATAAATATTCAAGATAAAGTAACAATTGGAAACAGGCAAGAGGAAGTTACCTATAAAAAACCAGTAAGACGCATTTAAACGAGGAAAATTATATGAAATTTAAACAAATAAATAATCAATTTAAAAATGCAGGGCCGCGCAGAGTATTTAGAAATTCCATTCTTTTAGTTGATGATGCTGCTTGGAAAGTTTCTAATAGGATTGCAGAAAAAATAGAAGAAAAAACTGGGGCAAAAAGAACAACAATTGCAGCAGGAGGATGTATCTTATCTGGAACTATTAATGGAACATATTCTACATTAAGTGGAACTACTGCATCTATTCCTATGACTATGTTAGGTTTTGCTCTTGGCATTCAAATGCTTTTTTTTAAAGAGATATTAGATACACGAGATACGTATAACAATGAAAGTATAGACTCAGTAAAATATAGTTTGGATATGATTTACCGGGGAGTGAGATTATTTGATTTGTTTTCTATTGGGTTTATCATGATGGATATTTTTCCAACAAATAGAATATGCGAACCTGATGAAAAAATAACATATGCTACATCAATGGCATTAATAGCATTTTCTATGTATATTCTAAGTTCATCAAACAATATGTGGAAAAAAACAAAAGATACTGCTAAATTATTATTTTCCAAATTAAAAGAATACTTTACAAACGAACCGATAAAAGTCCCTGTTCCAATAGAAGTAAAAGAGTAAATATTTAAAATTAAGGATATGAATTGATTAGTATGGCAGGAAAAATAGAAACATATATTTATCAGGAACTTGAAAAAAAGAAAGGATTGTTGTTTACTGTAATTGACCCGATGGATCATCAAAGCCTAAATGATGCAATTGAAATGGCAAAAAATGCAAATCAGGCAGGTTCTGATTTAATTCTAATTGGTGGAAGCACGGGGGTTCAGGGAGAAATTTTAGATGAGGTTACAAAAAGGATAAAGGAAAATGTAAATATTCCTGTTGTATTATTTCCTGGAAATATCGGAACAGTTACAAAATATGCTGATGCAATTTATTTTATGTCTTTATTAAATTCCAGAAATCCATATTGGATATCTGGAGCGCAGATGCTTGCAGCATTTCAAATAAAAAAATATAAGGTAGAACCTTTATCTGTTGGATATAGTGTTGTTGAACCTGGGGGGACTGTTGGCTGGGTTGGGGATGTAAATTTGATTCCAAGATCAAAACCTGAGCTTGCAGCAGCAACAGGGCTTGCAGCAGAATATATGGGGTTTAGGTTTTTCATAACAGATACTGGGTCAAATCCGAAAGAAGGCCATGTTCCTTTGGAAATGATAAAGGCTGTTTCTTCAAATATTTCGATTCCATATATTGTTGCAGGTGGGATAAGAACTCCTGAAGAGGCGAAATCAATAATAAAAGCAGGAGCATCTGCAATACAAGTTGGAACTGCATTTGAAAAAGGAAAAGGATCTGTTGAGAAAATAAAAAAAATGGTTCAGGCTGTCAGAGAATAAAAAGTTTAAACAAATTTTTTTATTTTTGCATCTTCATATTTTGAAATCGAATTGGAAGAAACAAATGTATGCAAATTGATTATTCTTGCAGTTGCGCTTTCAAATTTTCCTTCAAGCGCATCAAGAATTGAACTCCTTTCGTATTCAAAATATCTTTCAATAGAAAAAGAATTAGAAGAAAAATATTTTTCAAATGCATTCTTAGTTATTTTAAAAGAATTCCAAAAATCAGAAAAATCTCCTGGAGACTGCGGTCCTTTTAAGTCAATTCCAGAATTTAAAAAATCAATGATAGAGAACATGCATTCCTGGGCATTTTTTAAAAGGCCCTTTTTTATAAAAAGAAATGACTCAATGTATTTTAACCTCATTTTAAGAAATAATATCGAGGCATTTAAACTTTCAGAAGAATTGTTTAAAAAATAATATTCGCTCTCTTTTGAAAGCTTATGGAAAAAATTTATTGTTTCATATAATGCTTTGGGGATCAGATCTTTTTTTTCCTTTGCAACACCCAAAATTATTTCGAGATCAGAAAGGTGCAGTGTTATTGAAATTCTTGCGCTAATTTCATCTAAAACAGAAAATTCCGAGAGTTGTATTTTTTTTAATTCTATAAAAGCATCCTTGTAAATTCGCATTTTCTCATCAAAAGGCGCCTGCTTTTCCACTATCATCAATAGGATTATAAAGAAGAAATATATAAAAATATTGGTGCTTAAAATGATAGAATTCATTGAATATTTAGTAAAAAATGAGGCAATACAGTTTGGCGAATTTATATTGAAAAGCGGAAGAAAATCCCCGTATTTTATAAGTACTGGTGTTTTATCAGATGGAAAATTATCCTATGAGCTTGGAAAATTTTATGCTTCAAAAATAAAAAATTCATTTGGGAATGCAAATGGAATATATGGGCCAGCATATAAGGGAATACCACTTGCGATTTCAGCAGCACTTGCAATGTATAAAGAATTTGGAACTAATATGAGCTGGGTTTTTGATAGAAAAGAAAAGAAAACCCATGGAGATAGCGGTGCGTTTGTAGGATCTGAAATTGACATCGGTTCAAAGCTTATTTTAGTTGATGATGTAATGACAACTGGGGAAACCAAAATAGAGGCTATTGAAAAAATAAAAACAGGGCTTGGCGCAGAAGTAA
>CAZLIX010000067.1:0-4482 GCA_964559795.1 Microcaldota archaeon | reverse complement strand
TACTTCGGTACTTTCTTTTTTATTTTCAGTTATAAGATCCATTTCATCTTCAATCTTTCTTGTAAATTCTTCATCTAAAATTTTAGATGCGTATTTTTTCAAAATTCTTTGGACTTCAAGGCCAAACTGAGTAACCTCAATTGAGGATCCAACAATATATTCCCTTTCATATAATTTATCAAGAATTAACGCCCTTGTTGCTTTTGTGCCAAGCCCTCTTTTTTCAAGTTCTGAAAGAATTGATGCTGCAGTATATCTTTTTGGAGGCTCAGTTTCCTTTTTTGTTTTTTTCTTTTCATCTATTTTTTCAATAGCACCCTGAAAAAATTCAGGAAGAATAATATCTTTTCCATGATAATAAGGTTCATAGAATTCAATCCATCCTTTTTCTAGCATTCGGCTTCCTTCACTAATATAAATTTCGCTGTTAGAGTTTGCATAAACTTTTATATTCTCTTTTTTTGCCTTTGGTCCAAAACAGCACAAAAATCTTTTTACAATAAGATCATAGAGCTTTTCCTCATCTTTTTCCATCTCTCCTGAAAGGCCGGTTGGGTGAATTGCAGGATGGGCTGAATCTTCTTTTTTGCCCTGAAACGGGCTAAACCAATTATTGT
Source organism: Microcaldota archaeon (assembly GCA_964559795.1). Lineage (GTDB taxonomy): Archaea > Micrarchaeota > Micrarchaeia > Anstonellales > Bilamarchaeaceae > JAQTSF01. The sequence continues at coordinate 3,865 of CAZLIX010000067.1, read as the reverse complement.
CTAGTATTTTTTTTGCGCTTTCCGAATATAGTTTATTTTTTGAAAGTTTTTCGATTATTTTTGGAAGGCCTAATTTTGAAGGAAGCTTCTGGGAAGAGGTTCTAGGATAAGAAATCAATGAATTTTCATATAAGCCTTGCGCAAGTTGAAGTGTTTTTGAAGGTGAAAATTTAAACAGCTTGTATGCATCAACCTGCAATGAGGTCAAATCAAAAGGCGGAAGTGGCCACATCTCTTGTATTTTCTTTTCAATATTTTCAATCTTTGCGGATTCTTTCGTATTGTCTAATGATTTTTTTGCAAGAGATTCATCAATAAAACGGTTGTTCTTATGCAAAAATTTAACTTCTCTTATCAAAATATGGAGCTCCCAATATGGTTCTGGGATAAATTCCTTTATTTTTTTTTCAAGATCAGCCAGAAGGTCAAGAGCAGGTCCTTGCACGCGTCCTATGCTCATTATTCTAAATCCTTTTGCAGATTTTAAAGCGCTCATTAACGCTCTGCTTAAATTTATACCATAATACCAATCAAGAATATGCCTAGCTTCACCTGCATTTATATTTCCATAATCAAGTTCTTCTCTTTCCTTAAATGCATATGTAATATCTCCAGCTGTAAGTGAGGAAAATTTCATTCTTTGTGCATTTTTCTTTTTATAGATATATTTGAAAATGTTTCCTGCAATAAGACTTCCTTCAATATCATAGTCGCATGCGGATATAAAATTTTCAGCTTCGGCTGATAATGATTCTAACAGTTCATAATATCCTTTTGTATAATATGCAGATTTTGAAACCTTAAAATTTGGAACCCATTCGATATCAAAAACAGGATAGTTATAAGATTTTTCTTTTTCTGTTAGGCTAAATATATGACCTACTGCTGGAGCTACAACTATTGTTTTACCATCAATTTGAAGCTCATAATAAGAAACCCCTTTGAAAGATTTCCTTTTAACATTGCCATTACTAAGAATAAATGCGATTTTATTTGCAACTTTTGGTTTTTCTGTTACTATTAATTCCATATGTACTACCAACTTTATATTAACTAATTGTTAATAAGGATAATTGATTTAAAAGCGAATATCTATAAAAATGTTTCTTTATCTTAGTGCCTGAACCGGATTCAATTTTGCAGCTCTTTTTGCAGGAATAAACCCTGCTAAAACCCCTATTCCAATTGAAAACAAAAGAACGCCTATTGCAAGAATAGGAGTTATCACTGTAACTGCTATTTCAAAATAATCAATCAGATAAGCAATAATTATTCCAATAATAAGGCCTATTACCCCTCCAATTCCACCTAAAATTCCACTTTCAATAATAAAAATAGAGAGTATATCTTTTTCTTTTGCCCCTACTGCTTTCATTACGCCTATTTCTCTTGTCCTTTCCATTATGCTCATAAACATTGTGTTCATTATTCCAACTCCGCTTACAATAGATGCAATTGCACTTATTGCAAGAAGGAATGTGCTAAGCAAATCAAGAATTCCACCAACTGTTTCTCTTATCTCATCTGGAGTAATTACAGAAAAATCCTTTTCATCCAATTTTACTTTATGAGAAGATGCAAGTTCAAATTCAATTTCTTCTTTTATTTCATTCATATCAAATCCAGGTTCAATTTGAACATAAAGAAAAGAGATCTCATCTTTCGCTAAAACATTTGACCACATCTCCTTTCCTTTATCGAAAGGGATGTAAATCGCTGAATCATCAGATTGTGAAAGAGAAGTCCCTATTTTTTTTAATATTCCAACTACCCTAAATTTTTCTCCATTTATTAATATGGTGCTTCCAACTTTTAATTTATTATCATCAAACATTTCATTTGCAGCATCATTTGCAAGAATAACTACATTTTTTTCATTTTCCTTAAAATTTCTTCCCTGCTCAATTTCAGTCATTTCGCTAAATTGATCAAGCATTGAGGGAGTTACTGCATATAACGGGCTTGTAATAGCCGTATCTTTATATTCAACGCTTCCCTTGCCAATAAGCATTTTTGAAACAAGTTTTACTCCCGGAATCTTTTCAACTAAATCTGCATCTTTTTCAAAAAGCTTTCCTGCCTGTGGAGCTGAGGTCATTGATTGAGATGACATACCTTGGCTAATTGAAGAAACGGGCATAATATATAAATTTTCAGAACCAAATGAATCAAGCTGATCTGTAATATCCTTTTTTACTCCATCACTTATAGAAACTATTAAAACTATTGTGAGTATCCCGATAATTATTCCTGCAAGCGTAAGCCATGTTCTAAGCTTTCTTCTTTTGACGCTTGAAATTGCATAGGAAAGCTTATCTTCAAATTTCATCATTCATACCTCAATGCTTCAATTGGCGATATTTCTGATGCATTTTTTGCGGGAATTAGACCTGAAATTATTCCAACAAAACCTGAAAATAAAAGCGTCCCTATGCCAACAAAAATTGAAAAGCTTGCCTGCAATCCAAATAACAAATTTACAAAAAAAATCACTATTCCCCCTAAACAAATTCCAATAAATCCCCCAAACAATCCTATAAAAGATGATTCAATTAAAAACAATTTAAGAACATCAGATCTTTTCATTCCAATAGACCTTAAAATTCCGATTTCTTTTGTTCTTTCAATAACATTCATAAACATCGTATTTGAAATTCCAATCCCTCCTACAATTAATGAAATTCCCGAAACTAAAACCATAAAAAGAGTTAATGTTCCAAGTATTGAATCTACCTGATCGCTTATAAATTTTGATGTAACTATTCCAAAATCTTTATCATCTTCCCTTACTTTTCTATGCGATAATAAAACGTCGTTTATTTGATCGGAAACTTCTTCCACATCCATTCCGTCCTGAACCGTGAGTCTTATTGCATTAATTTCTTTTGGAGCAAGAATATCATCATATAAATCTCTTGCATTTTTATAATTTATAAAAATTACATTATCCGGATTAAAAAAAGAGCTTCCTGTCTTTTTAAGTATTCCTACAACCTTATATGTTTTATTTCCAATCACCAAATTACTGTTTATTGAAACTGGTTTTTCAAATTCATCTTCTGCAATAGTGTTTCCAATCACTGCTGAGGTTAATTCATTTTCTTCTAAAAATCTTCCCTTTTCTATTTCTATACTAGTAGTTTTTTCAAAAGCATTTGGTTCAACACCATAAACAGAAATAGATACCTCTTCATCCTTATACTCAACATTAGATTTTCCATAAAGTACTTTTGTTATCATATCAATTCCTGAAACCCTTTTTACCTGCTCATAATCACTTTCAAATAGTTTTCCGCTTGTTGACATCATCCCAGAGGTAAATGCAAAGCTCTCTGAACCTGAAAGCGCAACAGGGACAATTATTATTGTATTTGAGCCAAAACTATCAAGCTCGGATTTTATCTGATTTTTAAGGCCATCTGCAAGACCTACCAATATAATTATTGCAGTAATGCCAATAATTATACCAAGCATTGTAAGCCAAGACCTAAGCTGGGTGCTCTTTATGTTTTTTATCACATAAAGAGCCATTTCTCTTTTTTTCATTTAGAAATTACCCCTGTTTTGGTTCCTTATCCTTTTTTTTGTTTCTAAATTTAAAATACCAAACTAAAAATACGACAATAGCTGCTGCTAAAAGCAGGAAAATTTCGCTTCCTCCGCTTGATACAGGTGCTGTTATATTAACCTCCCTTATTATTTTTTCAGTTGTCCATTCGCCGGATTGGTCTTTATATTTAACATCTACAGTAATATTTTGCTTTCCCAATTGCGTAGGCTTTATTTTGAATTGCACAGTGCTGAAATCATCGCTGTTCATTTCACCGATATAATTTACAGCTTGGACATCTAAAAGTTCAAAAGC
>CAZLIX010000066.1:0-4602 GCA_964559795.1 Microcaldota archaeon | reverse complement strand
GAAAAAAACCAAGAAGATATTATATGCGAATTTGCAATCCAATATTCAGATTCATATTCAAGCATAATTTATTCATTTGTAAATAATATAAAGACAATAGAAGGCGGAACCCATCTTAGCGGTTTTAAGACAGCCCTTACAAGAGCGGTTAATGATTATATTAAATCTGAAAAATTGCTCAAGAATGAAAGCAAGATTTCAGGAGATGACTGCCTTGAAGGCATTGCATGTATCGTTTCTGTAAAAATAAAAAACCCTCAGTTTGAAGGGCAAACAAAAACAAAGCTTGGAAATGCAGAGGTAAAAGGAATAGTAGATAGCATCGTATATGATTCTCTTAAGACTTATTTTGAGGAAAATCCAAATGATGCAAAAAATATATGCAAAAAAATCCTAAAATCAATGGAAGCGCGCGAAGCAGCCCAAAAGGCAAGAGATGTTATTAGAAGAAAAGGGGTTTTTGAAACTTCAATTTTGCCTGGAAAATTGGCAGACTGCCTTGAATCAGATCCAACGAATGCCGAATTATATATCGTGGAAGGAGATAGTGCAGGGGGTTCTGCAAAACAGGGAAGGGATAGAAAATTTCAGGCAATATTGCCATTAAGAGGCAAAATATTAAATGTTGAAAAAGCCGCAATTACAAAAATACTTTCAAATGAAGAGGTAAAAACAATTGTTCTTTCATTAGGTACTGGCTTTGATAATGATTTTGACCTTTCAAAACTAAGGTATCATAAAATATTCATAATGTCTGATGCAGATGTTGACGGTTCTCATATAAGAACCCTTCTTTTAACTCTTTTTTACAGGCATTTTAAGCCTTTAATTGAAAATGGGCACATCTATGTTGCCCAGCCGCCATTATATCAGATAAAAAAAGGAAAGGAAGTAAATTATGTTTATTCTGAAAGCGAAAAAATAAACCTGATTGCAAAACTTGGAGAAGTTTCATCAATACAAAGGTACAAAGGTCTTGGAGAAATGAATCCAGAGCAGCTTTGGGAAACCACAATGGATCCTCTAAATAGGGTAATTAAAAAAATCACAATAGAGGATGCAAAAAGAGCAGAAGAATTATTTACAATTTTAATGGGCGCAGAAGTTGAGCCAAGAAGGGAATTTATTGAACAGCATGCAAGAGAAGTGAAAAATCTTGACATATAAAAAATTATTGCCTGCTTTTTTTATTATTGTTTTAATTATTTTTTTTACTACAATAATCATCTTTAAGGAAAAAGATGAAACACAAAAATGCGAGTTTGATATTTTTAAATCGCAACCAAAAGGGCTTTTTCCAAACTGCGGTCCAGAATATCGGATAAATCTTAATAAAACAATAAATTCAAAAGAGGAATTTTTACATCTTTTAAAAGAATATCAGGGTAGCGAGCAATATCTTAATTTTGATAATTTTAAATCCAATTCTTCAATAGATTGGCCAAAGGTTTATAATTCAATAGAGGTTTGCATTTGGGATAATTCTACTATTTATTCATTTGAATATATTCCAGATGAGTGTCAAACATATTCATTTATTGCAAATTCAAACGGAATGCTTTCAGTATACGGGTGCTGCGGAAAATAGGCAAAAAACAAAGGTATAAAAACTTAAATTCATATTATATTATCGTATATTTTAATTAATTTCTTAGAGGTAAAAAAATGGAAAAAATCATTCGCCAGCCAATCGAGACAGATATGAAGGATTCTTATCTTGATTATGCAATGAGCGTTATTGTTGGCAGGGCACTTCCTGACGTACGCGATGGCCTAAAACCTGTGCATAGAAGGGTATTATACTCAATGCACGAACTTTCAAATAACCATAATAAGCCCTATAAGAAAAGCGCAAGAATCGTCGGGGATTGCCTTGGTAAATTTCATCCCCACGGAGATGTTGCAATATATGATTCTCTTGTTCGTATGGCCCAAAATTTCAGCCTTAGATATCCTCTTGTAGATGGCCATGGAAACTTTGGTTCAATTGACGGTGATTCTGCTGCTTCAATGAGGTATACCGAAGTTCGAATGAACCAAATTGCAGAAGAAATGCTTTTTGATCTTGAAAAAGAAACCGTGGATTTTTCTCCAAATTTTGATGAAACATTAAAAGAACCAATCGTGTTGCCGTCAAAAATTCCAAATCTTTTAATTAACGGATCTTCTGGAATTGCAGTTGGAATGGCAACGAATATACCTCCTTATAATTTGATTGAAATATGCGATGCTTTAATTGGCATGATAGACGGGCTTTCCGAAGAGCAGGTAATCTCTAAAATTTTAGGCCCAGACTTTCCAACCGGAGGATTAATTGTCGGAAGAAATGGGATACTTTCTGCGCATAAGACTGGGAGAGGAAAGATAAAACTAAGGTCAAAATCAGAAATAGACGAGGAAAAAAATCATATTATTATAACCCAAATCCCATATCAAATAACAAAAACCTCTATAATTGAAAGCATTGTTTTGGGAGTAAAAGAAGATAGAATAGACGGGATAAGAGGGGTTCATGATCATTCAGATAAAGAAGGAATAAGGCTTGTAATCGAAGTTAAAAGAGGAGAGGACCCAAACGTTGTCTTAAATCAATTATATAAGCATTCACCTCTTGAAACTACATTTGGGATAATAAATTTAGTCCTTTGCGGCAATGAGCCAAAACTATTAAACACTTATTCTCTTTTAAATGAGTTTTTGCTTTTTAGAAAGCAGATTGTCACGAAAAGATGCCAGTTTGATTTGAAAAAAGCCCAGGAACGGGCACATATACTTGAAGGATTGAAAATTGCAATTGAAAATATTGATGAAGTTGTCCCTCTTTTGAAAAATTCAAAAAATATAGATGATGCAAAAATTGCATTGATGAAAAAGTATTCTCTTTCAGAGGTTCAGTGCAAATCAATTCTTGAAATGAAAATTTCAAGATTAGTTTCATTAGAACACCAAAAATTAATCGATGAATTCAATGAGCTTTTGAAAACAATTTTAAACTTAAAAGATATTCTTTCAAATGAAAATAAAATCTTTTCTATAATCAAAGACGAACTTTCAGAAATAAGGGCAAAATACGGCGATTCAAGAAAAACACAAATTATCGAAGGCGAAGATGATTTAGATATAGAAGACCTGATCCCAAATGAAAAAACAGTGGTTATGATAACAAATAGGGGATATATCAAAAGGGTTCCTTTGGAAGAATACAAATCCCAAAAAAGAGGCGGAATCGGAGTAATCGGAATAGAGACAAAAGGGGAAGACGATATCAATGATATTTTAATAACCCAAACTCATAATTACCTATTATTTTTTACAAATAAAGGAAGAATACACTGGCTTAAAACATATAAGATACCTGAAGCTGGAAGATATTCCTCTGGAAAGGCAATTGTAAATTTATTGGAACTTTCTGATAATTCAGAGCAAGTTACTTCATGGGTCAGTGTAAAAGAATTCAATGAAAATGAATTTCTATCAATGATTACAAAAAACGGCATAGTAAAAAGATCATCCTTAATGGATTATTCAAATCCTCGGAAGGGCGGAATAATTGGAATAAATTTAAGGGAAAATGATAATCTTGTTTCTGTCTTAAAAACAACAGGAAAAGAATCAATTCTTATTGCAACAAAAAACGGTCTTGCAATAAGGTTTGATGAACTTGATGCGCGTGAAATTGGAAGGACAGGAACTGGTGTAATTGGAATTAGAATGAAAGATAAGGATGAAGTTGTGAGCGCAACAATTTGCAACAAGCCTGCAATACTGACAATTACTCAAAACGGCTTTGGAAAAAGAACGCCCCTGGAAGAATATCGTATTCAGGGAAGAGGAGGCCATGGGGTAATTAACATAAAAACTGAAGGAAGAAACGGCTATGTAATTGGGGCAAAATCAGTTGATGATAACGATCAAGTAATTGTAATAAGCTCCAAAGGACAGGTAATTCGTACACCTGTTTTAAATATTTCACAGGTTGGAAGAAATACGATGGGCGTAAAAATAATTCGTTTAAAAGAAGGGGAAAAGGTTGCAAATTTTGCAGTAATTAGATCCGAAGTTCTAAACGATGAATTAAAAGAAGAAATACAAAAAAATCCTCCTATCGATGATGAAAATAATTAATTTTCATTTACCATTCTCCATATAGTCATTCTTGAAACATTAAACATTTTTGCAAGAACTCTTATCGATACTGGGCTTGTATAATATATTTTCATTAATTTTTCTTTTTCTTGTTTATTTAGAGATTTTGGCCTGCCTGCCTTAAAATTAGATTTCTCGTATTTCTCATTTTCGCTGGATTTCATACCACCCTGTCATATTTTTTACACCTCATTTTTGTAATATATCTTTTAGCAATGGAAGAATTTTTAAAGAAGCGTCACAAAATTGGCTTCGGAGCCGACCTCCCTAATTTTATTTATAAATACCATTTCGGTATTTAAGTATGCAATCGGCTGTTTTGGATTACAAGGCTTGCCCCCTTTAACCAAACAGCGCCTCCTCGGAGGAATTTTACTCAATTAAAAAACAGAAGCAAGCTCTTCTAAAAATTTTAAATGGTCTTTTGCCTTTACAAAGGCTGATGCAAGCAAAACT
>CAZLIX010000065.1:0-4703 GCA_964559795.1 Microcaldota archaeon | reverse complement strand
TGCAATTTCTACGTTATTTACCTTATATGATCCAAGGTTTGAAACTAAAACTACTAATGTATGTTCCTGTCCTAATACTAATGGAGAAGGCTTTGCTTCAAGATAAACACCCATAGAAACATCAGAGGTAATTGTAAGCGGAATTTTAATTTCCTCTGTCTTTTTTTCTCCGTTTTCTCTCCATTCAAGAAGCGCATCTACCTGATTTAAACCGGGATTCATATTTGCAAATGCAACAACATTTACTGTTTTTTCTTCTCCCTGACTAAATTCGCCTAATTCAAGTTTTTCTGATTCTTTCAATTTTAAATCCGCATTTGGAAATGAAATTTTAACATCATTTATATTTTTTCCGCCATTTTTTATTGTTAATTTGATATTATTTTCTTTATTGCTTATTATTTCATTTTCCTGAATTACAGAAATAATTGAATCCTGCTTTATTACATTGAGCCTTAATGTTTTTTCCTCTTCTAGTTTATTTCCAAGCTCATCATAATATTCTGTTTGGAATACTACTTCATTTGAACCTGAATCAACTCCAGATAAATCAAAAACTACAGAAATTTCTTTTGAATCTGAAATATCTCCAATATAAATTTGATTTTGGTTTTCAAAAGAAAACGGGCTTTCCACACTTAAAATTAAATTTCTTGCAGTTCCCCCGTTATTAGAAATTGTAAATTTAAATTCTTCTTTTTCTTCAATTGTATTTTTTTCTGTCTTAATTTCAATTAAAGGCTCATCTAAAATATTAACAGTTGCAAGCGCGCTCTTATCATTATATTCCTGAGTTGAACCACTGTCAACCCATCCACTTGCTTTTATTTTTACTAGATATGAACCACTTTTAGCATCAGATTTTATCTTTAATGGAAATGATACTGTCGTTGAAGAACCAGGATCCAAAGTTCCGATTGAATATTCTTCCTTTGTTAATTCAATCCCATCATAATAACTTAGAACTTCAACATTTATTCTTTCAATCGTATCTCCAGTAGTATAGCCTGCACTTGAAATAGTTGCAGTGCTTGAAAGTGTTGCACTAATATAACCATACCCCCCTGGAAGCATTGGATCTGGAGAAACAGCTACACTAGTTATTGAAAGTCCTGAAAATGCAACACATATAATCATTAATCCGACTAAAATATTTTTCATTAAATTCATTTTATTCACCTTTAACGATTGCACCATCTCTTATTTTTATTATTCTTTGGGCTTTTTTTGCAATTCCTAAATCATGCGTAATTATGATTATTGTTTTTCCTTCTTTATTTAAATCCCTGAATATTTTAAGTATTTCTTCGCCTCTTTTTGAATCAAGGTTTCCTGTGGGCTCATCTGCAAGTATTATTTTTGGATCGTTTATAAGAGCTCTTGCGATTGCAACCCGTTGGCGCTCTCCACCGCTTAATTGGTTTGGCCTATGGGTTAATCTTTTTTCCATGTCAACTTTTTCTAAAACCCTTACTGCATTCTTATATCTTTTGTTTTTATCAGTTCCTGCAATAGTTTGAACAATTTCAACATTTTCAAGAGAGCTTAGACTTGGGATAAGATTAAATGTCTGAAATACAAAACCAATTTCCCTGTTTCTAAGCTCTGCTTTCTGATCTTCATTCATATTTATTGTATTTATTCCATTTACAAGTATTTCCCCGCTTGAAGGCTCGTCTAAAAGCCCGATTTGATGCAAAAGCGTACTTTTTCCAGAGCCGCTTGGGCCAATGATTGCAACAAATTCGCCTTCATAAATAGTAAATGTTGCATTATCTAATGCTATTACACTGCAATTTGCCTCGCCATAGCATTTTGTAACATTTTTAAGTTCAAGCACTGGTTTTCCCTTCATTTTACCATCTCTAAATAAAATTCCCTTGCAGGACCGGTTTTCATAAGTTTTTTTACTCCTAAAAGGATCTCTTTACCTTTTTTGCTTATTGAATATTCCTTTCTTATTCTTTTGCCCTGTTTTATTTTTTTTGAAATCAAAAGGCCGTCTTTTTCCATTTCATTTAATACTGGATATATTTTTAAAGGGGTTAGTTTTATCATAAAACCCCATTTATTATTTATCTCATCCATAAGTTCATAACCATAAGAACTTTTCTTTGATATTTTCCATAGGAGCATTATATTTATATGTTTTTTTACAACTCCAAATCCCAAATAACGCATATATTCCCTTACTTTTTCGGATTTGAAAAACATAAATACATCTCTGGGTAATATATCTTTTTTTAGATATATCAAAAAACATTTATAAAGCTATCTTAGATAATTCCAAGTTTTTCTTTAAGGAAAAATATGATGTCATAGAAAGGATTTGCTTTTCTTTTTGATTGAATCATTAAAATGGATTCAGTTGCATCATCTAATGCAAAAGAATAAGAAAAAAGATTGCATGATTCTTTTAAATTTCCCTGAAGCATTAGATAATATCCCTGCGTATGATAAATTTTACCCCAGTATGATTTAGGCTCTTTAGATGAATAATTTGAAACTGCGTTTTGGATTAATTCTTCTGAAAAATTATTGCATGCGCCATTTTCTAAATGAATTATATATAATGAACTAAAAATAGATGATGAATATTCGCCATCATTATATAATTTTTCTGATGTGTAGATATGCCGTTCCAATGCGGAATTATTTTCAAAATTTAAAACCTCGTCTAATAAAACCTTTGCATGTGACTTTAGCAAAGATTCGTCAAAAACATTTCCATCAGATGTATTAATTGCTATTTTTATCAATGATTCTGATATATGATACCACGCATCTGCATAAATTATTTCTTTTAAGATATAAAATTTTTCCTCTTCTAAAAGTCCTTCGTCTGCATAATTATTTTCAAGCTGATATCTTGCCCAGTATTCCCTTAATTTTGCAGACGCAATCCATTCAAAATTACCGGTTGTTTTTTCAGGATAAGTTTGATTTTCTAAAAGCAAGGCCACCTTGTTTTTTCTAGAATTAATATCCATATTATTTATTTGTGAAATTGATGAAATTGAAACATAGTCAAGAAACGCCATATTTGCAGAACTAAACGAATAGCCTTTTTCTTTTAAAATTTTTGTATTTTTCTCAACTGATTCATAATATTCTTTAAGACTGCTAAAACCATCTGGAACATTAAGAGCATTTAGTTCTTTTTTTTGAATTTCAAGCATATCATCTATTACAAAAGAGAACATATCTGGGGTAGTGCTTTTGAAAGGATAATCTTCTATTTGTATTTCCTTGTCTATTTTCAAATTAAAAATTGTCTCGTTTTTTGTCTTATTATAGATTGCGAATTCCAAAACTCCTGAAAAATTATCTTCTTCTATTACAGAAATATTATAACTATCTTTTAATTTTGAAAGGAAAATTTTTTCTGGAACTGATAATTCTGGAACTATAATATGCGTGTATCCTTCTTTTGCGCTTGCAATGGTTTTTTCATAAATTCCGCCCACTGGAAAAATAATCCCGTTTTCATCAATTCCTCCTGTAAACATAAGGCCTTCTTTAACAGGCTTATTTTCAAGAAGAGAATAAATATACACCGAGGTTATTACTCCTGCACTTGGGCCATCAACAAAATCAGTATTTTTTGAATCAAAACGGATTAGCACGCTACAATTTTCATTATTTGACGAATAAAAATTTGCCAGATTAAATGCTGTTTTTAATGAATTTTGTGTTTCAGTTCCAACAAGAGGATCAACACCAATAAAAATCTCTCCGTTTCCTTCAATCAAACTCATATTGACTCCAAGAACAGAACCTGTATTTCCGTAAATTGCAGGTGCATAAAATAAAACAGAATTATTGCATGTTGAAAAAATAATTCCCATAAATGCGATAAATAAAAATAATTTTTTCATCCTAAAAAACCTTTACTGCAAGTATTCCGTTTTTTGTATCGAAAAACTGGTATTTTTCAAGCATATATAATTGCGTTAATTTTTTTCCTCTTTCTTTTATATAATCTTCAAGCTCTCCCATAGGAAGATCTTCTGAAATATATGCAATCGAATAATTAAATTTTCGTTCTATGCCTTCAGATTCTCTTGCTTTTAAAAGCATGCTTCTAATTCCAGTTCCTTCAAAAGCTAACGATAAAACAACATCTTCAAGATAAATTGAATTCGGTATTCCATCAACAATAATTACCTTATTTATATCAAAACTTGCTGCCCATCCAAGCCCAATGCCAATAAGCCGTCTGCCAACGTATGCACCAAAACTTAAATTATCCTTTATTACATGCTCTACTTCTTTTTTTGTAACCTCAAAACCATTTGATGTTAAAAGCCTTACTGTATCTTCTAAATCATCAAGAGAAAGTTTTTTTATTTCAACATTTTCGGATTCAATAGTTCTTATTTCCCTTATCTTTTTTTTCTCTTCTTTCTTTTTTTCCTCTTTTTTAGTTTCTGTTTTAAATGTTTCAAATGACATATTCAACCAAACCTTGTACTACAGGCAGGGCATTGAACCATAAAATAGTCCGCCTCATAACCGCATATTGGGCACTTGTATTTTTTTTTATGTGCAAGCGCCATTTCCGATGCAAAATCATAATTGCATTTTTTATTCGTACATACTGGCGCATCTAAATCATTTAAAGTTTTGCATTTTGGACATTTCTTACTAAACAATGATGAAATTCTAAATCCGCAATCAGGTCATCTTTACAGGCCTAAATC
>CAZLIX010000064.1:0-4708 GCA_964559795.1 Microcaldota archaeon | reverse complement strand
AATGCAATAAAATAAAAGTTATAGGGGATAAAAAAGAGCTTGGATCTGAGGTTTTAGAACTTCATAGGCCATATGTTGATAAGATAGAATTTGAATGCGAATGCTCTGGGAAAATGAAAAGGATAGAGGATGTTTTGGATGTATGGTTTGATTCTGGAAATGCAATATGGGCATCGATGAATGAAAATGAAATAAAAGAATATGGAGAACAAAGTGAAATAATAATTGAAGGGCAGGATCAGATAAGAGGATGGTTTTATTCTCTATTAGGTTCAGGGATAATAAAAAATGAAAAAACCCCTTACAAAAGGCTCTTAATGCATGGATTTTTTGTTGATGAAAAAGGAGAAAAAATGAGCAAATCTTTGGGAAATTTTGTCCCTTTAGAAGAAATACTTGAAAAATATGGGGCTGATTGTTTCAGGCTCTGGAGCCTTAGCAATACTGTATGGGATGAATTAAAATTTAATTGGACTGAACTAAAGGAAGTTTATTCAGATATAATGATTTACTATAATATGTATATATTTTTGACAAGATTTTGTGAAAAAAAGCCTTCAAAGCCAAAAAAATTATCATCTGAGGACGAATGGCTCTTTTCAAGGTTAAATACAACTGAAAGGGATTTTCACTTGGGATTTACAAATTATGAGATAAATAAATCTGCAAGAGCCCTTAGATATTTTTTAATTGAAGATTTAAGCAGATGGTATATGAAAATTGCAAAAGGAAGAATAAACGAAGAGGAAGGAAAAACATCAGCTCTCTGGACTATATACTATAGTATGTTTGAGATTACAAAAATGATGGGGGTATTTTGCCCTTTTATATCAGAAAAAATATATCAGGATTATTTTAGAAAATTTGAAGAGGAAGAATCATTGTTCTTTTTCAGGTTTGAAAAAGAGAAAGAAGAAAAAATAAATGTTGAGCTTGAACGAAAAATGGCTTTGATAAAAGAAATCTGCTCAATTTCTTTTACATTAAGGCAAAAGGCTCAGATAAAAACAAGATGGCCGATAAAGGCATTATATATTGAAAGCAATTCAAATGAAATAAATGATGCGGTTAATGTATTTGAGGATACTATAAAAGGATTTATCAACTGCAAAAAAGTCATTTTAAATCAAAAGCCTGAAGGGAAAATATTTGAATGCGAATTTTCTTTTGGAAAATTGTATATAGAAGGAACAATTGACCAGGATTTATATGAAGAAGGAATGGCAAACGAAATAAAAAGAAGAATACAAAACATGAGAAAAGAAGAAAATCTTATTGAAAAACAGGAAATAGAAGTATGGATTGATGGTGAAGAAGAGCTCAAAAAAATAGCAACGAACAAAAAAGAAGACATATCAAATACTGTCAATGCGAAAAAAATAGAGATTGGAGAAAATAAAGGGGATAAGGAATTTGAAATAGATGGGAGAAGAATTTTAATAAAAATAAAAAAATTAAAGTGACTTATATTCTTTTCTTTTTTTCATATCAGACCAGCAGGACTTGCATATAAATGCCCTTAGGATCTTTTTATTCCTTTTTTGACTTTTTATACAGTCATTGCATATAGTTAAATTGCAGTAATTGCACTTTTCCACTTTTGCGGTTTGGTTTCCGCATTTTTCACAGGTAATTATAGCCATTAAAATCACTCATTGTTTAATTAGTGTATTTAAGTAGATGTGGAAGTTTTTATAAACCTTTTTAGTTTGCAAAATTCGCAAGATTTTTAATTGCTTAGTGCACAAAAATAAATATGAAAAATTTAAAAGGTCAGGTTGCAATAGAATATTTGACAACTTATGGTTGGGCAATACTTGTATTAATTATTGTTATAGGTGCAATACTTAGCATTTTTTCATCAATGGCGATATCTACAGAAGAATGCAATATAGATAAGCACAATCTTCCATGCCAATCACAAGTATATATTTCTGGAAATGATCTTGATGTAGAAATTAAAATGTATAACGGGCTTGGGTATCCTATAAAAATAACAGAATTTGAAATAACCGATGAAAAAATAGGGATTTTGGCAACTCAAATTTCAAAAAAAATAAGCTCAGGGGATGAAATAAACATAAAAGGAATATTTACCAGCACCAAAAAAATTGCAGGAGAATCGATTGAACTTAATGTAAAAATGAAATATGTCAGCTGCGCTCCTGAAATAAACCCAGAATGCATTCTTTCAGGCCAGCCTGAACGGGTAAAGGTTGGAAAAATAACTGCAAAAATACTTCAAGGATAATTTATTTTACTGTTATCATATATTTTCCTTTTTCTACTCTTAATAATTCGATTTTCATTATTTTTTTAAGATCTTCTTGAAGTTCTGCGCTGATCTCTTTTTCAATGCTTAAATGAACTTCATTTAAAGGAGTATTTAAAGAAAGCCGATTTGATGCCTTGTGTTGCCTTATATCAGAAATTATTTTATTAAATAATTCGACTTGACCAAGTTCTTCTTCTGTTAAAGAAATAGCGTCAATGATTTTGGGCCATTTTGAAGAGTGCACTGAATCTTTTGTTTCCAAAAGATCCTGATAAATCACTTCTGTTTCAAAGGCCATTATTGGAGCAAGAAGCTTTATTGAATTTAAAATTACTAAAAATAATGAATATTGTGCCTGTGGTTTTTTGATATTTTCATATATCCGATATTTAGTGTATTCTAGATAGCTATCGCAAAAATCATTCCAAAAAAATTGGTGCATTATGGAAAGCGCATGATGATACTCAAACTTTTCCATATAATTAGCATATTCTACAATTACTAGATTTAATTTTGATAAAATCCACCTATCTAAAATCATCAAATCCTTTTGGGCTTTTTTATCATATCCTTCAATCGATTTTTGAACAAAAGAAGATGCGTTCCAAAGCTTTAATGTAAATGCTTTTGAACGATTTAAATCCTCAAAGCTAAATGGCCTATCTTTTGCCATTGCCCCTGAAAGTGCTGCCCACTGCCTTAACGCATCCATTGGGTATTTTTCCTTTAAGTCTGGAAGAGAAATTGCATTTCCTGTAGATTTACTCATTTTTTTCCCATCAGTTGCCAAAACATTTCCATTCAAAAGAATTGACTTAAATGGAGGAATATTTGTTAAAAATCCTGACCTAAAAATAGTATAAAATGCCCATGTCCTTATTATTTCAACTCCCTGGGGCCTTAAATCAACAGGATATATTTTTTTAAAGAATTTTTCATCTTCTCCCCATTTTGAGATTATTAGAGGAGTAATACTTGAATCAACCCATACATCTGCAACAGTCGGCTCTGGAATCAATTTATTTTTGCATTTCTGGCATATTTTATTTTCAGCATTTTCTTTTGAGAAAGGAAGTTTTTCTATTTCCAAAGGCTCTGTATAATTGCAATTTTCACATACGTAAAATGGGAGCGGGGTGCCAAATACCCTGTGCCTTGAAATGCACCAGTCCCAATCAACATTATCTGCCCAATCCTCTAAATAATGAATTCCGAATTCTGGAACCCAGCTTATTTTTTTGGCAAGTGATTTTATAAATTCCTTATTTTCCTTTATTTTTGCAAACCACTGCATTGAATTTTTAAGTTCAATTTGCCCTTTGCATCTATCGTGGATTTTAACTGACTGGCTTAATTGCTCTTGTTTTATTAGTTTTCCTTCCTCTTTTAATTTTTCAATTATTTTTTTTCTTGCCTCTTCTACTTTGAGGCCGTCAAATCCATTAGAATTTATTAATTTTCCAAAATCATCGATTGCCTCGATTATTGGAAGATTATGCCGATGAGTCCAAACAACATCTTGTATATCCCCAAAAGTACAAACCATTAAAAGGCCTGTTCCAAAGTCTTTTTCAACATCCTTATCTGGAATTGCAATTACTTTTTTTCCAAGCGCAGTTTCAATTTCCATTCCTTTTAAATGAGAATATCTTTTATCCTCTGGATGAAACATTACTGCAGTGCAGGCATGCATTAATTCCGGACGCGTTGTTGCAATCTCAAGCCTTTCATCTTTTGGCCCTTTGAAAATAATATAATTTAGCACCCCTGATTTTGGGGCTTCTTCTGTTTCTGCTTTTGCAATTGCAGAGCGGCATTTTGAACACCAAAATACTGGATGCTGACCTCTATATACTGCGCCTTTTTTATACATTTCAATTAATGAAAATTGGACCTTTTTATGATATTTTGGATCCATTGTCCGATATTCATATCTCCAATCAGGTGAAAAACCGATTTCTTCCATTTCATTTCTCATTACTTTTATGAATTCTTCGGTCCATTCAATGCATTTTTTCCTAAATTCATCAGGAGGAAGCCTCCCATATTTTTTTTCAACTTTTACTTCTGTTGGAAACCCTTGTGTATCCCATCCTTGCGGATAAAACACATTAAAACCGTTCATCCTTTTGTATCTTGCAATAAAATCAAAAAAAGAATAGGAAAGTATATGGCCCATATGCAATTTGCCCGATGTAAATGGAGGAGGAGTATCTATTGAATAAATAGGGTTATTGGAATTTTCATCAAAATTATATATTTTATTTTCTTTCCAGTATTGAATGCAATATTTTTCAATTTCCTTATTATTGTATTTTGAAAGCATAAATATCACTTAAAAGTAAGATAAATATAAAAAGAAAGATAAAAAAAGGGATTTATTTTTTTCTAATATAGATATATCCTGCAATAAGGGCAAACAGAAAAATTATC
>CAZLIX010000063.1:0-4889 GCA_964559795.1 Microcaldota archaeon | reverse complement strand
CGATGTCAACCTGTGAAAATTCAATTAAATGCCGGCCAGAGTCTTTGCATTTTGGATCTTCCAATCTTATGTTTGGAGACACAATATAAATTCCTTTAATATCACCTCTTGACATTGAAACCTGTTTATGTAATATCATACTTTTTGTAAGCTCTAATTTTTGTCCGCTATAGCTTATAGAAGAATCTGCAACATCGTGAGCTAATGGATCTGTAACAGAAGAAAGCATTACAGGCATAAGCTGTGTCATTCCTTTTGCCCACATAAAATCATGTGTTGCTTTAAGGACTGCAGACTGCACTGTTAAAATATCTTTCATTTCTCTTTTTTTTATATGTTCGATTACTCCTTTCATAAAAATCACAAAAAATATTGCAACAGGACTAGTATTTAAACTTTATTCAAAAAAAATTAGATATTTATGCAAAAAATATTAAAAAAATTATAAAAAGTTGAATAATTATTCAACAGATTCTTGTAATTGTCTTGCAGCCTCATAAACGATTTTTTCTGGGCTAAGATTAGAAAATTCAAGATAGGATGGGCTTGAAAGAACTTTTTTTATTTCATGAAGTTTCTGCGGTAAGATTCCTAACGTCTTAAAACCAGAATCTGCATTATTAAAAACTTTTCTAAATTGCATTATTCTTGAAAGAGAAGGAGTCTTTGTTGTATTTTTAACTGCAAGCATTAATTGTTGGATATTTTGCAGATTTAGTAAACAATTTGGATATCTTTCCAAATATGCAAGATTTCCTAATGCAAGCTCTATAAAGCCAAGATCTTTTCCAATCGTTGACTGTCCATCAATGGACCTTAATTCAACAGTTCCCAAAAGCCCTTTTTCTAAAACCGGCATATCTGGTCTTAACCTTGCGAAATGAAAAATCTTGTCTGGAGTTAACTTGAGAATTTCAAAACCTCTGCCATTCTTTTTTGCAAAAGAAGGATAATCACGGCAAATTATTTCTAAATTGCCATTTCCTGTTTTTTTAAGATAATCTTCAACTATCGATTTTGCATTTTCGAGCATAATATTATACTCTTCAAAAGAGCGTATTACCCACGGAGTAGATAATATAGAAGGTATGCCATTTATAAAATTATAAAGATTTACTGCCCTACCACGCTCAAAACCATCAATTATTGAGCTTTGCGAAATGTCAAGCAGCAACGGCGCAAGCATATTTCCAACATTGTATCTAAGCAAAAGCTCTTCTTGTGAATACCCTCCTACATGAATATGAATAGAATTGCTTTTTCCCAAAAATTGCTTTATATTGGGAAATGCTTTTGTTGTGAAAAACTCGTTATATTCATCTGGAAGTTGTGGCGGGGAAATTCCAATTACCATCAAATCCATTTTTTTTGCCTGTGTAAGTGCAGCCGAATACGCTATTTTGAGGTCTGTTGCAATTTCTTGTATGGAAGAAAAACAGATTTTTATTTCAAATGCGCTTCCTGCAACCTCTTCAACAACCTTAAAGCGGTTATTGGATAAGGATGTATTTAATTGTTCTATATAATCTCTGGTTGTAGACCTTTTTGCAGGACTTGCATCTAAATGATAGAGTGAAAATTCACGTTCTATGCTTATTGGTGTTTGTGCTGAAAATCTTGACCTACTTTTAACTGTTTGTTTCATAACAAAAGATTATTTGTTTAAATATTTAAATCTAATGTTAAATTTTAATATAAAAATCAATAAATAAAACTAAAAATTAACAAATAGTTAAAAAAACTAATATTTGCCAATAATCAAAAATAAAATATCAATAAGCTCAAGATAACTTTTTTTAGAAAGCCACTCCTCTGGATTATGATCATTTGCACCTTTTGGCCCTATTGTAATCACTGGAAACCCAAGTGATGCAAAATGACATTCATCTGCAACAGAACGCCCATAATTATAAGATACTGAGCCATATTTGTTTTTTATAATCTTGGAAATTTTTTTAACAAAAGGATTTTTTTTATCAGTAATATATGCATCAAGAAAAGGAGTTTTGCGTGTTTTGATTGAAACAGATATATTAATATTATCTTTTTGAAATTTAGATATAGCTTTCTTTAATTCTTCAAGAACCCCTTCTTTTGTTTCAGGAGGTACCATATGCCTATCAAGTTCAATTACAACTTTGTCTGGAATAGTAAGACCTTCTGTTTGCGAAACGATTTTTCTTATAAATTGGTTTGGAGAAGGAAGGTATTTATGCCGGATCATTTTTTGTTTTTCAAGCATTTGAATAATTTCTGCTGCTACATATATTGGAGTTTTGCTTTCATTTGCAGCTCCATGTCTTGATTTTCCAATGATATTAATTTCAAATACTACCCGTCCCCTTCTTCCAAGCGTAATCATTTGAGGGCCCATATGCTCTTTTTTTGAATCTCCGGATTCTGTTACGATTATCCCTTCAATGCCATTAAAAAAATCCTTTTTTTGAATTATATTAAATGCACCTTCTGAAATATTTTCTTCGTCTACTCCAAAAATTATTTTTACAGCACGATCAGTGTTTTTTTCAACCGCTTTTAATATTGCGCAGATTCCCCCCTTCATATCCCATGCTCCAAGCCCTTCAAGCCTATCTTCATTCTCAAAAAGAATAAATGGATTTTTTTTCCATTCTCCATATGCAGGAACGGTATCCATATGCCCATAAAAAAGAATTGGATTTCCAACTCCTTTTCGTTGTGCAAAAATATTGAATCGATTTTCAGAAACATATTGTCTTTCTACACTAAAACCAATGGATTTAAGATAATCTTCAAGAAATACGGCAATTTCTTTTTCATTTGGAAAAACAGAGTTTATTGATACAAGTTTTTTTATTAATTCGATTTCATCCATTTAAACCACTATATCTTTCTTAGGTCAAGACTATCATAAACCTGTAATGCAATTTTTTTAAATATATCTGTGAGGGATTTTTTGGAATCATCTAAAGCAGGAGCACGCGAATATAATTTAAGTATAGTCGCCCTATTTTCAACTAATGTTCCCGTTTCTGGAACTCCGCACGTAATTACCAAATCGTTTTTGGAGGGTACTGTCCAAGAATTAAATTTTATATGCTTTAAAAAACCATCATTTGTTAAATATCTGCCAGGATATATTGTACCATTTACCTGAACATCAGATCCCATAATATTATTGATTAAAATATGCGAGCCGCAATATTCATTAATACAGTATTCTTGTATATTTACAAATTCTTCCGGAAAAGGTTCACGAACAAATGAGGCAATATGAAAATCCATTATGCCAATATCTCCATTTGTTTCTTGAAGGCAATGCAAAAATGAGGTCGAACTTTGCATTCTTGGATTTATCTCAACGATATAAACTTTTTGTTCTTTTGCAGAAAAGATAAAATCAATGCCAAAAATTCCTTTCCATCCTTTGCTTCCCATATAATTCCCGATTTTCTGCATGGAATCGCGATATTTGTCAACTCCTTCTTTACCTAAAAAAGAAACCGAATTTGTATAATCATTTCCACAATAATACGCCGGGGTATCAGTTGCAGAAATTTCAGGAACGCCAATTATCTGAAAACTTGGGGTAAACACAAGAGTTTTTGGACCTGCAGAAGTTTCAATTACACACGCCTGCCCATTAAAACTTGGGCCTTCAATATATTTTGATATTTTTAATGAATCTACATCTAGTCTTTTGAAAAGATCTGAAAGCACTCTTTCAGTTTCGATAAAAAAAGTTCCGCTTCCTCCGCTTCCAAAATCTGATTGCGCAACCAAAATTCTTCCGTATTTTCTTTTTAATTCACGAAAATTAGTTATTCTTTTTGATATTATTTCTCCAGGTATTATATCTACTTTTGCATCCGTAAGAATTGGTATGAGGTTCATTTTACTATCAAAAAAATGGACCAAATTATGAGGTGGGGCCAAGATATGTATTTTATCTGAACGCAAAGAATCTATATTTGTGGTATTTTTAAATGGGATTATTGAAAGAGGGGTTCCATTTATTGAATTTAATATCTTTTGAACTCCTGGAATCGATGTTATCTTATCCAAATCATCCGTAGACCAATCACGATGCATTCCTTCCATGCTTTCAACAGTATATACTTTTCTTCCTTTATTTCTGTGTATATTATGGTCCGCACCATCATCACAAGAAACGATTGTCCTTTCTTTAAGAGGTTCGAATCCAAAATATCTTGAAGAACGAAAAGCAAGATTATCCATTCCTCTAAGTCCAAAGTGAATAAGAGAACGTGATTTATCATTTGACATTGTAGAAAAAGGTATTTGTTTTTTAGCAATTAATTCAGCCATAATATTTTACCTCCACATATTAATATAATAAATGAAACATTATTAAAATTGTAACTGTATATTTTTCCAAATTTTCCAAAAAAATGCATAATTAATAATTTTTAATTATTTATTTATATTGAATGTTAATATTTAATAAAAAAATAATAAATATATATTTAAATTTAACATTTTATTAAAAATAATTATGGTAACAATATCACACATTGTAGAAAAAATGGTTAAGGATAATCCTTCCTTAGAACTTGCATTATCAAAAGATCTTATAAGCTATTCAAAACTTGCACGGGAGATAAAAAAAGAGGTTGAAAAAGAATTAGATCACAAGGTAAATATGCCTGCAATAATTGTCGCACTTAAAAGGTTAAAAGAAAAATCAGACAAGATTTACAATGAAAAGGAAAATTTTTATGCACTTGAGCTTAACACCACTTCTAATTTGATGGAATTAACTATTGGAAAAACACAAAATCTTCCATATATAATGAAAAAATTATATGAACTTCCAGAATTGACTCAAGGCTGTGTTTTAAATGCGATCCATGGAAATCATCAAACAACTTTTGTTTTTAGCCAAAGAA
>CAZLIX010000062.1:0-4953 GCA_964559795.1 Microcaldota archaeon | reverse complement strand
ATGCCAAGTCCGATAACAATAAATATTGCAGTAAGTAAAAGATTTATTACTCCTGAAACAACTGTTGCAACAATTCCTGTTATACCGGCATCAGTTAAGCTTAATTTATGTGTTTTTGTAGAAGAGTATCCTACATATACTAAAACAAGCCAACCAACAACCCCAAATATTAATCCTAGAGACGTCAATAATTCGGCAGTTAAAAATAATTGAATAACTCCCAAAACTACTAAAACAACTATAGGTATTTTTGCAATTTCAAACGATTTATTTAAATCCATAAAACTCTACACCTCAAATTAAATGGGGATAATAGATTTATAAAACTTTATTTTAACATGAAAATATAAAAATAATTTTATTTTGTTCTATTTTATCCAATCTTACAAAACCAAATCTTTCAAATTGCACTATTTCCCCTTCTTTTAAATTTTTACAATCCGATTCGCAGTAACCTTCAATAATCTGAAGACTCTCTTTATTAAATTCCCCGTTTTCTAAAAAGATATCTTTTGGAATCAAAATTTTCGCATTTAATTTATTTTCAGACACCCATTGAATTATTTTAGGTGTTTTTTGTTCTTCAATCACTTTTGCAATTATTTTAGCACCAATAGATATAATTTCAATTGTACAAAAATCCTTTAATCTTAAAATTTCTCCTTTGCTTAATTTATCAGCGTCAATTTTTGATATAAATGCCTTATTTTTAACAAATAATACCCGTTTTCCAAGTTCAGGCTCTTTTGGAAACAATGAAAGTTTTATTTCTTTTTGATCCGCATTTAAAATTTCCAATTCCACTGGATTTGAAACAAAAAAGAAATGTTTTGAAATAGGATCAATCAATTTTCTATTTATATTAAGAAGAATATCTAATTCCGGCTCGCTTTCAACTTTTGAAATTCCAAAAGACAAAACAAATTCTTTTATTGCCTGCGGGATTATTCCCCTTCTTTTAAGACCTGATAGCGTTAATAATCTTGGATCATCCCAACCCATTAATTTTCCACTTTCAACTAAAGGACGAAGAAGTCTTTTTGAAATAGGTGCATTTTTTATAGAAAGCCTTGAAATAGAAATTAATTCTGGAACAAATAAGCCTAGTTTTTTTAAAAGAAATACATATGTTTCATCTCTTAATTCATATTCTTTTGATCTTAACGGATGAGTTATTCCAAGAATTGAATCCATAACTGCTCCTTGAAAATCATAAGTTGGCCAAACCCTATACCTGTTTTTTTGACGATAATGAGGTGTTTCAATTATTCTAAATAGGGTAGGATCTCGCATAACCGTATTTAATGAATTCATATCCCCAATTAATCTTATTACTGCTTCTCCTTCTTTTATAGAGCCTGCAAGCATTTTTTTCCAAGTTTCTAAATGAAATGAAATGTCCTTTTCAAAACAGCTGCATCTTTTCTTTTTTTCCCTGCCTTCTGCAATCTGTTCTTTTTGGCAGAAACACGAGTAAGCATTTTTTTGCATGATTAATTTTTCACATAATTCATACATTTGAGGTAGGTAATCACTACAATATATCTCTTCATCATAACCAAGGCCAAGCCAATTTATTCCATTTTTTATTGCAAAAACAAATTCTTCTTTTTCTGCTTCAGGATTTGTATCATCCCATCTTAAAATTATTTTTCCGCCATATTTTTTTGCAATTTCATGTGAAAGATAAAATGCCTTTGCATGGCCTATATGCGACCATCCATTTGGCTCTGGGGGATATCGTACAACCACCTTTCCATAAATTGCATTTGAAATTTGAAGTTCCTTATCTTCATATTTTTTTTCCAAATACTCAAAATTAGACATTTCGTTTTCTATCTGCTCTTTTGATAATTTTGAAATTCTCTGCGCTTCAAATGAAATTAATCTCATTACTTCTTTCATCTCTTTTTTTGCATCAGGATACTCTGCAATGATTTTTCCTGCAACTGATCCGCAGTTTACTTTTCCAAAATCATAAGCATTTTTTAGCGAATGTTTTCTTACTATTTCTATCAATTCCATAAAAATATAATATTCGCAAAAATTTAAAAGTTAAATGAATGAAGTTATTCTATGCAAAATTTCAAAGAAAAATTTTCAAATGGAATAGAAAAAGAAATTTTATTTGATGAACCATATAATGAACTTGGAAATCTTATAACAAGAACAAATGAACTTCCAGAATTATTTTTAAAAATGCAAAAAACAGGAGATGACAGATCTTTTGTAATAATTTCTGCCTTGGTTTTAGAATCCATTCTTGATAAATTTCTAGAAAATTATATCCCAAAGTATAAAAAATTATTAGAAGATGAAGAAAATTTTGCATTTTCAACAAAAATAAACTTGATAAAAAGTATGGATTTAATACCATCCATTATACTTTCTTGCGCGCAATCTATAAGAAAAATAAGAAATATATTCGCACATGATTTGGAATTTGATTCACTTGAAAAAATAGAAAAAGAAGCAAATTCCATTAAAACACAATATAATCAAATTTACTCTAAAAAAGGAAAAAATTCTTCAAATAAAAAAAATAGGGAAATATTTAGTGAAATTGCATCTTTTTCAATTTTAGGCATAATGGCATATACTCCGAATATAGCAATATTTAATAAAAAAATAAGGTCTGAAAAATTCAAAAAAGAGCTTAATGAGGAAAGCAAAAAAGAATTTGAAAAGCAAATAGAGGAACTTTCAAAAGAAAAACCAATAGAATTAATCGAAAAAGAAGGTTTTAAAATAAAAAAATACCAAAACGGGATTATAATTGCAGAAAAGATTTGAATAATGGGGTCACTGAGATTTGAACTCAGATCACAAGCTCCCGAAGCTTGCAGCTTGACCAGGTTGGCCTATGACCCCACAATAATATAATTAAAATAGAACATTTAATAAAATTGAAAGCATGCCTAAAAATAAAAAAATCAGGCTTAATTTTCTTGATTTTTCTAAAAAATTTTCATCAGATTTTCCAATAAAAAGAAATACTGATTGATAAAGAAAAAATGCCGAAACAAAAATAATCAAAATCCTTGCAAACGAATTTTCAATTATAAATGAAAGGTAAATTGAAATAAAAACAAATAAAAGATAAAATAGTCCTGCTGTAAAAAGCGCCCTTTTTTCCCCTACAATTATCGGATATGTCTTTGATTTTCTTGCTATCTGGTCTCCTTTCATATCCTGTACGGATTTTATTATTTCTCTTCCAACTCCTGCTAAAAAAGCAAGAAATGAAAGAAGAAGTATAAACCCATTAAACTGGTTAGAAACAACAAAATTTCCAAAAATTAAAGGTATTGCCATACTAAGGCCTATATAAATATTTCCCAAAAGCGGAAGATCCTTTAGTTTATAATTATATAAAACTGCTAAAAAATTGAACACCAATGCAATTAAAAAAGCCCAAAAATTTATAAAATATGAAATGATAATTGAGGTGATTATGCAAAACCATGAGAAGTAAAATGCAAACTCTGGAGAAATCGTTCCTTTAACCAAAGGCCGTTCATTCCTTTTATTTAATTTATCTGTTTCAATATCAAGATAATCATTTAATGCAAAAGAACCCATTTCACTAAAAATTGGCACTAGCAATGAAAAAATAACTATTAAATTATATTCAGGAAATGCCCCAAGAACAATAATCTCTGATATTAAAACTGCAAACGAAAGCATTAATGCATGCTCAAATCTCGTAAGTTTTATGAGCTCTTTTAAATTAAGCATAAGAATGTGATTGCTAAATTAATTTATAAATATTGCCTAATTGAATAAAATATGGGATATGATATAAAAATAATCACTGCTGATGAAAAAGAAAAAGAACTTTCTAAAAAAAAGCTTTCAGATTTTTATCAGGCAAAAGCCGAAATATACGGAACCTGCATAAAGTTGTTTACAGATAATTATGAATTTCGCCAAATGTGGGTTGAAAATTTTAAGCCGATACTTGATATGATTAGACCGCATGGAAGGGTATTTGCATATAATGACGGAAAAGAAATGAAAGTGCTATATGAACCTTATACAAAAACAGTAATAATAAAAAATTGTGACTATTATGGGTGGATTAAAAGCATTGCTCTGGGGCTTGTAAATGAATATTTAGAAGATGTCCCTTCTGAACATAGAAGATATTCTATACACGGCTCTTGCATTGAAAAATGCAATGATGCGATTGGGATTATAGGACCTAGCGGATCTGGAAAAACAACACTTACATACGGATTATTAAGACAAAATTGTATTAATTTTTTAACAGATGACTGGTTTTTTGTAAGAATAAGGGAAAATGGGATACGGGTTTTTTCATCTGAAAAAAATTCATATTTAAGGGATGGGCTCGAGCAAAACTGGCCTGAATTTGAAAAAAAGATAAAAAATATAAAAAAAGATGGGCATGGA
Source organism: Microcaldota archaeon (assembly GCA_964559795.1). Taxonomy (GTDB): domain Archaea; phylum Micrarchaeota; class Micrarchaeia; order Anstonellales; family Bilamarchaeaceae; genus JAQTSF01. Next base: position 537 of record CAZLIX010000062.1, on the reverse strand, counting down.
AGATTTCTAATAGATGTTAAAAAAATATTTTCACAAGATCGAGTAATTGAAATTTCAAATTTAAAGCTAGTTATAATATTAACTAGAGATAAACAATTGGAGCCTATAAAAAAATTGAGCGAAAAGGAAGCAATTGAATATATGAAAAAAAATAATTTTTGCAATCCGCATCTTTTAATAAAAACTAAAAGAAAAACAAATTTTAGGATAAAATTCTTTTCAGAGCTTTTTTCAAAAATTCCGGTATATTTACTAAATACCATTGAAACTCCAAAAGAATCACTTGCAAGAATAGATAAAATTATAGAGGAAATTAAACAATGAAAACATTTATGGGGATACAAAGTTCTTATTCTAATTCAGATATTATACTTACAGGTTTACCTTATGAAAATAAATTATCCTGGATGTCTGGAACAAAAAATGGCCCTGAAAAAATAATGGAGGCAAGCAATGAACTTGAATATTTTTCATTATTTTTTAAAGATAATATTTGTGAAAAGGTAAAGGTCCATACCTCTGATTTTTTAAAAATTA
>CAZLIX010000061.1:0-5049 GCA_964559795.1 Microcaldota archaeon | reverse complement strand
GGAACGAAAAGAATTCTAACATGTAATCCCTCCTCAGGAATTTATTCTATAGGTGGTCTTGTAGTTTCTTCTATTTCCTGTCCTTCTTCATGCAAGGCAAATCCATATCCAATATTTAATGAAGATTGCATTCAATCTGACGATATGGAATGTACTGCTGATGACCCTTATGATGATAGTCCAGATAATCTCATTACAACTGATTGTATAAAAGCTGCCTGCGATAGTATTCCAGAAGTATGTAAAAGAGATTTAATTCTTGATGAAAATAAATTAGAAGGGGCATATAAGGCCCAATTTGAAAAATGCCCTGAAGTATGCAAAACAATTCCTCCTTTAAAATCAGATTGCAGCCAAGAGTGCCTTTCAATTAGGCCGGAGTGCAGGGTTTTATATTTTAATTCCACTGCGTTTCCTTCAACAAGCAGTTATTATGATGAACTTTTAGAAAGGGCAGAAAATGAAGGCACTGATGATTTTACAGATTCAGAACTAGGGTTTCTTATGACATATAAAATGATAGTTCCAGAATATTGCAGTATAGATGAAGCAAATACAGTTGTAATTAATTGCGATTATCCAGAGCTTAATTTAATAAAAAGTGATTCTACGCAAGCTGCATATAATTCATGTGTATTTATCGTTCCAAAAGAAACTGATAACTGCCAGGACTGTCTTTTCGTAAATGATTTTCTTACTTTTAATCCTCCTGTAATTTTCGATTGCAATTCTTTATGCGGGGATGAAATGCCTGGCCCCAAGGCAATTTCCTCTTCTGATTTTGCCAAATTATCTTCAAATTCAATGTATGGATCAGAGGATATAAAAAGCGTTTCAGGGTTTATGCTTCCAGCCTATCTTTTGCCGCTTTTTAATATACTTGTAACAATAATGTTTATCAAAACATTTTCCCCGCTTCTTGGAGGGGATATTGAAATTCCAGGACTTTCGAAGGTGTTTTGAAAAATGAAAAAAATATTGTTTTTATTTATTTTATTGCTTTTGGCAAATACTTCTTTTTCATCATGGCAGACAAATGTTGCCCTTTCAGTTTTCGCATCCTTTTTAGTCCTTATTTTAATTTATGCTGTTGCGTTTGGGTTTGAAATCGATAGCCTAAAAGTTACAACAAAAGAAGAAATGATCCAATTAATATTTACTATTGTGATTGCATTTGCATTAGTTGGTGCAGGTACTTATTTGGATGATTTTGGAGAAAGTATATCAGAATTGTACGGAAACAATGGAAAATTGCAGGATTATTCATTAAATTTAGTTGATAATATTATGGATGATTTGGCAGAAAGTTATAGTTATATAAATGAATTTGGGCAATATGCAATGTCTCAATCATCAAGAACATATATTTGCGTTCTTTTTTCAACTTCATTTTTTGTTTCTGCATGCAATAGCTATGCGCTTGTTTCACAGTCATTTTCAATTGGAATGCAGGCGATTGCAGTTTGTTTTGCAGAGCTTCAGGCACTTTATATGCTGCTTTCAATAGGAGAAAATTTTGCATTTTCAGTTTTTCTCCCATTTGGACTCTTTTTAAGAACATTTAAATTTAGCAGAGGTGCGGGGGCATTTTTTATAGCAATTGGAGTTGCATTTTATTTTTTCCTTCCGTTAAGTGTGGTTTTTATGGAAGAATTAAACCAAGAATATGAAATGCTTTCATCCTATCCTTCAAAACCAGGAGAGATCACTCTTAATAAGTGCAATGAGCAATCTACGGGCGCATCAAGTGAAATTTATATGGATAATCCAAACAATGTAAAAGATGCAGTAGAGGAAATTTTTTCAAGTAATTTGGAATATTATATTTATCTTATATTTATTAGGACAAATCTAATGCTTTTCATATCTTTATTTGTTATGGTATCTTCGATAAGATGGCTTGGCGGCGCATTTGGAGCGGAAATAGATATTAGTGCAATTGCACGGTTTGCGTGATAATTATGGCGCTTTCATCTGTTTGCAACACAGGGATTTTTTTTAATGACATACTAATACTTTGTGCAATTTCTGCGCTTGCAACCGTTGGTGTTATCGCAATTTCGTATATGCTTGGGCAGATATTTTCAAATCCAAAAATTTCGCTTTGGTCAAAGACAGAATTATTGCAGCTTTTCTTTTCAATTGTTTCAGTTTTTTTTATAATTCTTCTTATCGAGTCTTTTTGCAGCTTTAATATTTCGGCAGTTTCATCACTTACACAAAATCCTTCGCAGGAAACATTAAGTATATATGGTGCTGCAGAAAAATATTTTTTGGAATCTGGGCAGTATATACATAATTCATTGAGTATACAGCAGTATCACATGATGGCATATAATATGCTTCTTTTAAGAGGAAGATATGATTGTTTTTTAGGCCCAATACTTTGCCTTTTTGGAAATTCAATGATATCTTATTCTCCTTATGCGTGGGCTTCTGCATCAATAGGAATTTTAAACATCTCCTTAAATTCAACCCTTGTTGCATTTATGAGCAATCTTTCTTTTCTTTTTGTTTTAGAATATTCAACAAGCGGTTTTGTAATGCTGTTTTTGCCGATTGGAATTTTTTTAAGGTCTCTTCCTTATCTTCGTTCCCTTGGATCGCTTTTTATTGCAATTGCCCTTTGCTTTATGATAGTTTATCCATTACTTTTGTCAATATTTTATCTCATTTTAGGGGATATTTTAAATGATGCAGAAATTCCAGAAGATATGAAAGGGTTTTTAGATATGAGCAGGGTAGTGAGCAAGGGGGATACAAGTTCTGCTGTTAGTGCATCTTTTGATGTAGGCTCTGACGACTATATCGACCGATTTTTAAGTGATGATGTTAATTTAAGGAGTATGCAGGAAACAGAAATATTCAAAATGGCAGGAAATTCTTTTATCTTGGGAGTTTTTATTCCGACACTTGCCTTATTAGGAACAATTGTTTCAGTAAGTTATATCGGCAAGCTTTTAGGTGAAGAAATTGATCTAAGCAGGATTATGAGGATGGTTTGAGAAATGACTGACAATTTTGGATATTTGAATCAATTTGATGCTATTGGCGGGGAATGGTATGTCCTTTGCATTCTTGCAATTTTTGCAGTTATTTTAATTTACGGTCTTTTTTATGCGATTGGAAAGGCATTTAATTTTGAGGAATTAAAAAGAAATTCAAAATCAGAAATACTTCAATCTGTTGCAACACTTTTAATGGTTATTTTTGTAATAACAATTGTAAATCAGATAGAGGAATTTTCAATAAAAAATATTCTTGGGGAAAATAGCTATGTTTTATGCAATGAAAATCCTATTTATTTTAAGGAAGGCACTTCTTCTGAATATGACCTTCGAAGCGTGATGGATGTAGTTTTATGCAGGTTTTCAGAACGCTCAAAAGAGCTTGCAGAGCTTCAAGATGATATTATTGAAAGCGAATCTGGGGGAGATGGAGTTTTTACAAAGCTTTCAATGATTTTTGGATTTGCAGGAATAACTGTATTTGAAGGAAATTGGGTTGCAAGCTGGTATTATAAAGCCGAAACACTAAGGCTTTTGAACAATTTTGTAACAACTTCTTTAATTGCGTGCAATTCAATACTTGCAATAGTGTTATATTTAAAGGAAAATATGCTTGCGGTTTTTCTACCATTTGGATTGTTTCTAAGAAGTTTTAAATATAGCAGGGGAATTGGCGCATTTTTTATTGCAATGGCAGTTGGTTTTTATTTTATTTTTCCAATTCTTTTTGTTTTGACAGACCCTGGGTTTGTTGAGGTTTCAAAAATCCCGCAAAGCTCTAGTACTTTGCAGGATGCAAACTTTTGTTTTCCAACTTTTTCAGGAGTTGTTTCGCAATCAAGTGCTTCTTATTCAAGCGATACTGTGGGGATAGCCTCATTGGTTGCATCAAAAAAAGCAATTTCCCAGTTTTATTTGTATATGACTATTCACGTATTTGTAGTATTTTCAATAACAATTATTTTTGTACGATACATGACTTTCCTTTTTGGCGGGGATGCATATGAGCTTATGAGATTTATTTCAAAGGTGATATGATATGATTAAAAAAATTTTTCCAATATTCATCTTTGTCCTTCTTTTATTTTCAGGCTGTTCTTTTAAAGAGCAGAAAATAGTCAATTGCTGCAATTATGAAATTGCAAAAGAACAAGGCCAATGTGCTTATTCTGATGGCACTATGGTCACCACTGATTCATGCAATTTAGAATCAATGGTTTGCAATGTTACATTCGATGATCCTTCTGATTCTAATGCACTTTATGAATATATCCCTATCTGTACGCAAATAGAGGATTCTGGAGAAGGCTGTCTTTCAAGCAACTGCACAACAATGATTTGCGGCCAATTTGTATACGAACCTTTTATTACGGGATACCAAAGTTCAACCTCTTTGGATTTCGACACTTTTTCAGGAAATGGAAAAACCCAAAAACAAGAAGGACTCTATCTTGGAAACTGCATATTTAACCCATTTGATTATACAACAAAATATGTTCTTGAAAATACTCAAGGTTCCTCATATATCAATACATTTAGATTCGGAGTCGGAGATTCTTTTATCCAATTTGAAAAATATAAAAACTATTTCCCAATTTCTGATCAATACTGCGGAACAGATTATGAAACTATAAAAGGAAGTGTAAATGCCCTTCCAGTTGACAGATATATTAATTATCTTGTTTCGTATAATTCAAAAGAGGAAGAAAAGAAAATTGAAAATACCCAGGAAATTTTGGATATGCTCCCGGCAGATTATTGTACAATGACTAATAATTGGGTAGAGCCATTATCAACAATAGATTATTATTCTTCTGGGATAAGTATTTTTGATAATGCTATTTTACCTTGGATGTATAGCTTTTTTCCTTACGATCTCGAATCAAATATTATTAAGTATTATTTTTATGGCGTAAATAGTTATGTATATTCAATGAATAACATAGACCCATTAAGTATAATTCAAGGGAAGTCTTTTGGTATAAATACTAATTTTTATTCGCAAAACTTAAAGGAAATTTATGGAAGTGAGATGGCATTT
>CAZLIX010000060.1:0-5172 GCA_964559795.1 Microcaldota archaeon | reverse complement strand
TATAAAATGGCTTTGAAATTATTTGCTTTCCTTTGTTCAATTCTTCTACAAATTTTGATATTCCGCCTTCATAATGGAATATTTCTTCTTTTTGCAAAACCTCATCTTTTAATATTATTTTTATTCCTTTGTTTAAAAAAGAAAGCTCTTTTAGCCTCTCTGAAAGATAGGAAAAATCGAATTCGGTTTCCTGAAAAATAGAACTATCCGGTTTAAACCTTATTGTTGTCCCAATATCAATCGTATCCCCCATTTTTTGCACAGGACCCATTACTTTTCCTTTTTGATATTTTTGAATGTATACTCCCCCTTTCCTATGGACTTCTGCTTCCATCCATTCGCTTAGGGCATTTACAACGCTAAGGCCAACTCCATGCAAACCTCCGCTTACCTGGTATGCTTTTTTTTCAAATTTGCCTCCTGCATGCAAAACACTTGTTACAAGTTCTAGAGCTGATTTTCCGGTTTTCTCGTGTATATCTATTGGAATTCCTCTGCCATCATCTCTTACTGAAACAGAACCATCTTTTTTTAATAAAATTTCTATATTGTTGCAATAGCCTGCCATTGCCTCATCAATTGAATTATCGACAATTTCAAAAATAAGGTGATGAAAACCTCTTTTTCCAGTATCTCCAATATACATTGCAGGCCTTTTTCTAACCCCTTCGAGCCCTTCTAAAACCTGAATGTTGTCTGCGCCATAATCAGAATCTTTTTCACTCATGAAATTCAGCTCTTAAAATAATCAATTCATATGGCTTAAAACCTCTTTCCACTGCTCAAATCCTACCTTAAATTTATCAGCAGGACAGAAGATAAGCGATTCAATTTCACCCTTTTTCATAAGGGCAAAAACCATACTATTACTTATTCCCATAAAGTATTTATATTCCTTTTGATTTTGCTTTAAAACAAAGGTTTTCAGATAGGATTTTAATTTAAACATAAGCCCTAAAACGAGTGTTTTGTTTCCAGAATTCACAATTGACAATACGACCTTGTCATTTTTTAGTATAATTGCGTTTGTAATATTGCCTGATTCCATTGCATTTTCTGCAAGTTTTGTCGGAGCTTCCTGTTTTATTTTTAATATATCCCCTTCAAGAACAATGTTTTTCCCGGAATTTTCAGACAAATACCTGTTGATTGCCCATGATCTTAAAGAAACGGGAATAAACAATGCATTTGAAATATAAAGCTCTTTTTCTTTTTCAAGTTCATTTGAGATTAATTTGGACCATTCCGGCCAATTTTTTTGTGCGTATTCTTTTCTTTCTTTCATTATTGCAATAGAATTTTCTATCTTGTTTAATGAGCGCTCTACAAATGCACCTTTCTTTTCAACATTTTCCTTGCTTATTTTTAAAGCTCCTTCTTTTGGTATAGAGATATAAACTTCATAAGATTCTGTTGTATCAAATCCTTCTTTTTCATATTCATCAATCATTTTCTTTAATTCTTCAAGCCTTAAATCAAGCTCTTTTGCTTCTGATTTTACAATATCTGTTTCTTTCTTTAAAACTTCCGAGTAGGATAATTGTATCATCTGGGATTTAACAAAAGATTGCAGGGAGGTATAGATAAATAAAAGCCCTATTACACTGCAAAATACGCTGATTAATGCGGCATAATCTTCAAACAGCAATGATAATAATTTTGAAATCTCTATTTGGGTTTCATCGGTATGCAATGCAAAAAATGACGCTCCAATTCCTATTGCAAATAAAACTGCGCCAAAAACAAGGTCTTTTTTCCATGAAAGGTTAGGAATGCCTACAAAATTTTTTATTGCCCGATAAATAGAATATTTTTTTATTTTTGAAAGAACAACATTATAGAGCAAAATTATAAGATTTAAAAGAAAAATTACAATTATAAGAGGTATTGCAATAGCAAATGAAACTGCGTTATAATAGCCAAGCGCCAGCACAAGTATCCCAAATATTGAAAAGGATGGCAAAAGAAGAGTAAGATCGATTTCTCTTTTTTTGAATTGAGGGGTTTTCCAGATTATTTGATCTGGAGAATACTGTGATTCAAAACTATAAAATAAAATTTCCTGCTTTTTTTCAGACTTTATTGGATACCATTCTATAACATTTCCGCTTAACGAACTGTCCTGGACAATGTTTACTGAGCCTGGGATGATAGTTATTGGAATTTTTTCTTTGACAAAAAGATCTGCATATTCATTTGTTCCAAGAGAATTTGTCCTTTCAACATTTAGAATTACAAAATATTCATAGCCTTCAGGTTCAATGGATTCATTTCCAAGCAGAATCATCAGCGTTTTATAATTTGAATAGTCGATTTCTCCACTACATAGTGAAAGGGTATTTGGATAAAAAACAGGTCCATTTGTTACAAAAACCGAAAGGGAATAAAGCTCTCTTAGATTTTCAAATAGTTTTTGTTTTCCAATTGCAGATAATGATTCATAGCCCCAAATATCTGCATTTATTGCATTTGTAAGCTTAATTCGCTCTGAATTAGCCTCATCAATTGTTAGAACCTCATAACCTGCAAATTCAGGATATAACTGCACGAGCCTCTTGCATTCAGAAGAGCTTTCATAGCATTTTGCAGCGCATTGCTCTATAATCCCACATTTTACATTTGCAATTCCAAGTTTTTTTGAGCAGGTTTCAAAATTTGATTTTACCTCATCTGAAAATTCACCAAAAAGCGAAAGGGCTTCTGAAATTTTTGCCTTGTTCAATTGATTAAATGAAAAGGAGGTTATGGAATATTTAGGATACACATATACTTCGCGAGAGATTGAATAGCCATCGTAATCCACTTTAGAAAAAGTATAGTGATAAAAATCATAAAGACCGTTGTCAAGAAAATCGTATTCATTTGCCTCAGATGACAACTCATTTTTTTGATTGGAATAAGTTCCTTCGCTTATGCAACCAAAAAGTAAAAATAAAACTATAAACAAACCTAAAATTCTTCTCATAGTAACCACTTAATCTGTTTATATTTAAAAACTTTTCACAGCCCGTTTAAATTAGTCAAAAAAAAGATATGTTTTTAATTTCACACGGCATAAAGAATTTATGGATTATGAAAGTGTGCTAAAAAAGGCACTTTTAAAAATAACCCCGACAAAAAAAGAAACAGAAGAGCTTTTAGAAGCCTCTTTGGAAATAAAAAAAAGACTTTCTGCTTTTCTTCCTGAAAAATATTCTGTATGTATTACAGGTTCTGTTGCAAAGGGGACCTTTCTTTCAGGATCTGCCGATATAGATGCGTTTATTTTAGTTCCGAAAGAAATTCCGCAAAAAGAATTTTTAAAAATAGTCCAAAATGCAGTTAAAAAATCATTTCCTAATGAAAAAAATGAGATAAAATATGCCCAGCACCCATATATCCGATTATATTTGAAAAATAAAAAGATAGATGTAGTTCCTGCATATAAAATTGAAAGCGCTGCTGATATGGAAAGTGCTGTTGACAGATCTGTGCTTCATACGGGATATATAAGGTCAAAAATGAAAGAAGAACAAAAAAATGAGGTTCGTCTCTTAAAGCAATTTCTAAAAACATATGATCTTTATGGGGCAGAAATAAGGGTTTGCGGATTTTCAGGTTATTTGTGCGAACTTTTAATTATAAAGTACGGAAATTTTTTAAATCTAATAAAGGAAGGGGCTAAATGGAAGCTGCCTTTTGCAATAGATATTGAAAATTATTACAAAAACGAAAAGGAAATAATCCCGAAATTTAAAACTGAAAACATAACTGTAATTGACCCAATAGATAAAAACAGGGATGTTTCCTCAGTTGTTTCAAATGAGGTTATATATAGATTTATGTTCTTATGCAGGCTGTTTTTAAAAAAACCTTCGATTAATTTCTTTTCAAAACAGAAATTTAAAATTTTAAGAAAAAAAGAATACCTAAAAAGACATGCAAATCTCATCGTATTATCTTTCAAAAAACCAGATATTGTTGATGATATTATATGGGGGCAAATAAGAAAGTTCTCAAAAAAAATTTCAGATTCGCTTGACCTTGCAGGATTTTATGTTCTTGATTATTATCCTATGGAAAAAAACGGGAAAGTTTCAGTACTTTTTGAAGTGCTTGAAGAAAAGCTTTCAGAAAAAAAACTTGTGTTTGGGCCATTTGTCCACGATTTGGAAAATGTAGAAAAATTTAAATCCGCGCATAAGGATTCAATTCTTTTTATAAAAAACGGGAGAATAGTTGCAACCAGAAAACGGGATATGCGTTTTGCAAAAGAGGCAATAATTGAATTTTTGAAAAAGAAAAATGAGATGCCATCTCATCTTAAAAAAATCAGTGGGATAAAAATTGAAAACAAAATTTCAAATGAAATTTTAGAAGAGTATTTCTTTTGGAGAAAAATTTTCAGGGACTAGTTTTTTTTAGGAGTAGATTTTATGAATATACTTTCATAAATCCTTACTCCTTCATTATAAACTTTTAATGAATGTAGATATTCTTTTCTTTCTATATTATATTCTTCAAAAGATTGCGCAAGGGATGTAAATGAAGACCTTATTTCTTTAAGGCCTGATTCTAATTTTTCAATTTCTTTTAGCATTTTCTTTTCTTTTTTAAATAAGGATTTTAACCCATCAATATTCATAAGGACTGAATCTGTCTGGATCAAAAACCCATATACCGGGTCTGAAAGGACCTGTAATCCTGCAGATATTAAATCTGTTCTTTTGCCTTCAAGAATTTCTAACTGGCTTTTTAATTCATTATTTTTATTTTCGAGCTGAAAAATCAAATTTTCAAATTTTATTTTATTTCCTTTTTCCTGTTCAATTGAAAGATTGTAAGAATTAATCAATGATAAATTTTCATAAACCTGGTTTTTTAATTTTTCAATTGATTTTCCAATTTTCTCTATCTCAAATGAAAATTCATATAATGACATTTCAAGCTCTTTGTTTTCATCAGAATAACTGAATTTAAACTTTGAGTCTAAAATTTCTGCAAATCTTTCCCAGAGAACTTCCGCATCCTTTGCAAAGGACGGATGGATTTTTTGCGTATTATCAAGTGGATTTAATTTGAAATCGCTTAAAAGTTTCAAAAGATTATGGTATTTTTCGCATATTGAATTTTTTGACTTGTATATTGATTTTTCTTTTTTTGAAATTATTTCAAAAATATCTTTTAATTCTT
>CAZLIX010000059.1:0-5261 GCA_964559795.1 Microcaldota archaeon | reverse complement strand
TTCTTCTTTTAATTTAATCATTTTATCATATACCCTCTTAATGTATTTCGGGGTTTTTGGAATCTCTCCTTTCTCAAGCCTTGAATAAAGCCATACTGCCGAATGATCAATTTCAGACCATTCTTCTTTTGTCAAATTTATTTCCATTTTCATTTAAAAAACCTTATTTTTTCTTTTTTTATATAAAAAGCTCTTTTTTCTATTATCTATAATGAATGATTGTTCTTATATAATGGGCAGTTTGCCATTGGTTTATAATTTTTTTATGTTTTTCATTTTAAATTATTGTTAATATTTCCTTAAATGTTCCTATTTCGTAATCTGCCTTGAAATCACTTGATTTATCCCAGAGGCCATATTTAGCCAAACAGGTTTTCATTCCTAAGGCATTAGCCCCTTTAATATCCCTTCCTGGGTTATCTCCAACAAATAAAACTTCTTCTGGTTTTACTTCTAATTTTTCCAATGCTTTTTTGAATGGAAGATCCGATGGCTTATGACTATTTGTATCATCAAAGGTTACAACTACATCAAATATATTATCTAAACCTGATAAAACTAATCTCATCCATGCCTTATTTCTTGGAGCATCAGATACCACTCCTAGTTTATAATGTTCTTTTAATTTAGTTAAAGTTTCAATTACTTCTGGATAAGGTTTTAAAATTTCAAATTTCTTTTTTAAATATGCAACAATTGCTGCCTGCTGTATCCTTTCTGCCTTATTTACTTCTAAATTGTATTGTATTAATACCTGATAAAATGTTTTATTATATTCTACTCCGTATCTATCATAGGTTTCAAATATTTTTTTATAGATACTTTCTTTTGAATCATTAAGGCCGTATTTTTTCATTTCCTTTGCTGATGCTTTTGCTGTTTCTTTTTTAAAGGTTAGAAAGTCTAAAAGAGTATTATCCAAATCAAATAGAATTGCTTTAAATTTCATTTTTCTTTTTCCCCATTCTTTATTGAATCGATATATTTATTTAGGAATTCTTTAATTGCTATTACTCTTTCATCTTTTTCGTTTTTATTTATATTTTACAAACCCCAAGACAATAACTCCTTTCACTATCAGTATATACTCTAACAAAAGAAAATAATCTAGAAAGATTTTCTATAAAATCATTTAAATCATATTTATATGAAAGAGAAGTAATTATCTTATCCCCTTTATTAAAATCAATAGTTTGTCCAAGATGATTAATTATCCTATCCTTTTTCAAAACATAAGACATCTCAACACAAAAACCATCAAATTCTACTCTGTATTCTACATCAGAAGGTCTTAGGCCTATCTGCTTTATAACTTCAATTAAAAAAGAATTAATGAATTCATTCATATAAGGATTACAAACATCGCTTTTTCCAGAAAGTGCATTTCCAATTATAAGTAAATCTCCATTTATCATACTATCTTTAATTCTATTAAGCATGCTTCCAATCTCAAAATTTCCAATCGTATTTCCAAGAAGCAATATAATATGGTTTTCAAATTCATTTTCTCTGTATAACGGCATAATATTTGAAAGATTTTCAAAATCAGATATATTCCATTTTGAGCCAAAAACATTTTCTAAATTCATTTCATTAATTGTTTTTTCTGCAGTTAAAACCATATAAGAACTTACATCAACAGGACAATATCGTACTTTAATTTTTCTTGCAAGTGCTTCTATAAATAAAGTTGCTTTTTTCCCATCTCCACATCCAAGATCAATAAGATTACACGAGTTAAAGTTGAAATTAGAAATTATTCTGATGACATTTTGTCTAATTAATGAAATTTCTTTATCTCTTATTCGCTTTTTATAATCTGGGCTGCAGCTTAATTCTAAAAATCCTTTTGCTTGTTTTTCAGTTAAATACCATAATTTTGAATCTGCAATATCTCATATCTTATTTTGCCCATTTCTTTTAAATCCTCTTTTTTTTAGTTCTCCAAATATCATACTATTTATTGGTTCTTTTGATTTGGATTCTATTTTGCATTTCACATAGTACATTTACTTAGAAACATATTTAATACTATTTTATCACTTAAAAACACTTTATTAAATCTTTTCCATAACCTGAAATTTATTTGGTCTAAAGACTATAGAAACATTATATCCAAATTCTCCATATTTTTCAGTATTTATCTCTCTTGAATACTCTAATAATCTAAAACCATGTTCCTTAGCCATTTCTTTTGTAAATAATAATGGCAAAACATAAGTTGAAAAAACACAAACTCCTTTTTCATTTAATAATTCTGTTAATCTTTGAAGAATTTTATCTGGAGTATTTTTCATTTGCATTTCACTTTGATATTCATCATAAGTTAACAATGCAGGAGAATAAAGTGCGCATTTTTCAAAAACTCCAAATGCAAATATGAAATCAAAAGGTCCATCTAAAGGATAAGTCATAAAATCCCCCCTAATTCCAAAATTATATTTGGGTTCACAAAATAAATCTATTCCGACTGCATCTGCACCATATTCTCTTATTTTTTTAACACTAGTACCTTCTAAACACCCAATCTCAAGTACTTTTTTCCCTCTAATCTCTTCAGATAAATTTTTAAAAAATCTAAATGCAGTTAGATCAGTTATATTATTCACTGCAGTGTCAATGCAATATCTTTGTGTATATTCTTTTGATGAAACTACTTTTAATTTTCCCACATAATACTTCTGTTTAGAAACCTATTTAATACTATTTTATCACTTTAAAACACTTTATCAATAAATAAATCAAACAATCCCTTACTATCATTTGGCCCAGGACAACTTTCCGGATGAAACTGCACAGAAAATATAGGTTTAGAAATATGTTTCATCCCCTCATTACTATTATCAAGTAAATTATAATGAGTAATTTCAAAATTATCCGGAATTTTAGAAACAGCAAACCCGTGATTTTGTGTAGTAATTACAACCTTATCTCTAACACAATCAAATACAGGATGATTTGATCCTCTATGCCCAAACTTTAACTTATAAGTATCTCCTCCAAATGCATGGGCAATGCACTGATGCCCCAAACATATTCCAAATATTGGCAAATCTTCCAATTCCCTAATTACCTTATGAACTTGTGTTAAAAGTGCAGGATCTCCTGGCCCATTGGAAATTACAATTCCATCTGGCTTAAATTTCAAAATTTCCTCACTTGTATAAGTATAAGGAACAACTATTACCTTTATTCCTCTTTTATTTAATTCTCTAATTATATTCTCTTTAACTCCTAAATCAATTAATACTACCTTCTTATTTCCTTCTCCAACTTCATAGGGCTTTTCTGTTGAAACTTTGGATACAAAATCAATCGATGAATAATCAAATCTTAATTTCTTAACAATCTCTTCTATATCCAGCTTTTCATCAGTATAAACTATAAGGCTTGCAGGAACTACCCCTGTTTTTCTTATTTTCCTAACTAAAAACCTTGTATCAATCCCATAAATTCCTCCAACCTTATTTTCTTCCAAATACTTATCAAGGCCAGAAGAAAAATCCAATTCACGAATAACAAATCCAAATACATGAACTTTAGAACTCTCAGTATTCTCACTACTAAGTCCATAATTTCCAATTAAAGGATAAGAAAGAGTCAAAATCTGCCCAGCATAGCTTGGATCAGTTAATCCTTCCTGATAACCCTGCATTGAAGTATTAAATACAAGTTCTCCAGTCTTAGCTCCAATAAATCCAAAACCTGATCCATAAAGAGTAGTCCCATCAGATAATACAAGAACAGCTTTCTTATCCATACTCATAAAACCTCTCCATTTCAAATTCCTTATTAGAATACTTCATTAATGCTTCAACAAACTCAGTTGCAGTCCTTATGTTTGTAATGCAGGCAATTCCTTGTTCAATACTTTTCCTTCTAATGATAAATCCATCAATATAACTTTCCTCTTCTTGGGATGGAATATTTACAACAAGATTTATTTCTCCGCTCTCAATCAATTCAATTATATCATAACTCTCTTTTTCCTCTCTTATCTTACTTGCAATCCTTATATTCCCAATTTCACGAAGCTCAAATGCAGTTCCAGGTGTTGCATAAATCATAAATCCTAAAGAATGCAGTTTTTTTGCAATTTCTAAAACTTCTTTTCTATCCTCTTCACGCACAGTTAATAGAACAGAGCCTTTAGAAGAAACACTTATTCCGCTTGACTTTAATGCCTTATAATATGCGGATTCAAAATCATTTCCAAGCCCCATACTCTCCCCAGTGCTCTTCATTTCAGGGCCTAATAAAATATCTTCCCCAGGCAATTTAAGAAAAGGAAATACAACTCCTTTTACAGCATAATGGGTTATTTTTTTCTCTTTTTGTATAAGTTTTTCCCCAAGCATAGATCCAATTGCTAATTTAACCAAAGAAAGATCAATTGCTTTACTAAGAAATGGAACAGTTCTGCTTGCACGCGGGTTTGCCTCTAAAATATAAACCTCATTATCCTTAACTGCAAATTGTATATTCAAAAATCCAATTATCCCCAAAGATAGTGCAATCTCTTTGGTATGTCTTTTAATTTTCTCAATTGTCTTATAAGTTAAATTTAGGCAGGGTATTACTATATTTGCATCCCCTGAGTGCACCCCTGCAAATTCAATATGCTCCATTACCCCTCCAATTAATACATTAGAGCCATCAGATAGAGCATCCACTTCACATTCAAATGCATTATCAAGATACTTATCAATTAATACAGGCTTATCTTCACTTAATTCAATTGCATTGTCTATATACTTTTCTAATTCAATAGGAGAAAATACAATTTGCATCCCACGCCCGGCAATTACATAAGATGGCCTTACCATTACAGGATATCCAAGTTTTTTTGAAACAATTATTGCATCTTTTTTTGTTTTTACACTAAAGCTTGCAGGTTGCAATATCCCAAGTTTATCCATCAATTCCCTAAATTTTTCCCTATCTTCTGCAATATCAATTCCTTCAAAAGGAGTTCCAAGAATTTTTACCTTCTCTTTTAACTTCTCAGCTAATTTAATTGAAGTCTGCCCCCCAAGTTGTACAATAACCCCGAGTAAATTCTCATCAGACTCATTTTCAATTACATTTAATACACTCTCATAATCCAAAGGCTCAAAATATAATCTTGAGCTTGAATCAAAATCAGTGCTTACAGTTTCAGGATTATTATTAATTATTATTGATTTTATTCCCTTCTCTTTTAATGCAAAAGAAGCCTGGCAGCAGCAATAATCAAATTCAATTCCCTGTCCGATTCTTAT
>CAZLIX010000058.1:0-5604 GCA_964559795.1 Microcaldota archaeon | reverse complement strand
CTGCAAAAGCATTCGGACTTGAAGAAGGAAAAATTGCAGTAATGATACATTGCGGTTCAAGAGGATATGGCCATCAGATCTGCTCTGATTCCATTCCAATTCTTTTAACTTACGCAAGAAAAAATAATATTTCTCTTCCAGATCCAGAACTTGTTTATGCTCCAATTGAAAGCGAAGAAGGGCAAAAATACCTAAAAGGAATGCAATGTGCTGTAAATTATGCATTCATAAATAGACATGTAATAATGCACTGGGTTCGTGAAACTTTTGATGAGGTTTTTGGAAAAGGAACTTCTGATTCAATGAATCTTGTTTATGATGTTGCACACAATATTGCAAAATTTGAAAAACACACCGTAAATGGAAAAACCCAGGAATTACTGGTGCATAGAAAAGGGGCAACAAGGGCGTTTCCAAAAGGAAGAGAAGAGCTTCCAGAAGAATATAAAAATATAGGCCAGCCAGTTTTGATCCCAGGTTCAATGGGAACTGCAAGCTATGTTTTAATTGGAGAGAAAAAAGGGCTTGAAGTTTCTTTTGGCTCAACCTGTCATGGTGCTGGAAGAGTAATGAGCAGGGGAGAGGCAATAAGGTCTTTTAGGGGAGATAAATTAAGAGAAGATTTATGGAACCAAAATAAAATTTATGTTAGGGCAACAGATTCAAAAGTAATTGCAGAAGAGGCCCCAGGCGCATATAAGAATGTCGATGAGGTTGTTGAGAGCGTTGTAAAAGCAGGAATCAGCAGGATTACTGCAAGAATGAAGCCGATTGGGGTTGTTAAAGGTTAGGAATACTCGTTTCGTTTATTTTTTCCTTTTTAATTAAATTATTATATCCTGGTGTCCATTCATCTGTCCTTAGAATGACTGAATCTACTGTTTTTATAACATTTGGAAATTTCTCTTTTAATTTCTTAATTATTCCATAATATTCATCATAGTTTTTCACTACAAATTCAAGTTCCACCTGCCAAATATTTCTTATGAAATATTGTATTTGAGGTATTAGGCTACAATATTCAAGTAACCTGATTTCATCCTGCTTTGTATAGTTGTCTATTTTAATTATTGCTTTATAATGTTCTAAATTGAGTTTTACTAGATTAATTTGAATTCTATATTGGAGAATTATCCCAAGTTTTTCCATACGCTTCATTTTTGATATTACTGTTGCGGGGTTTGTTGAGGCATAATTTGCTATTTCCACAGTGGAACTTCTTGCATTGTATATAACGTACTCCAATATTTTTTGATCTGTTTCATCTAACTTATTTTCAATTATTTTGCCTGCAAATTCCACAGGGCTACTTAGTTCATTATTAAAATACATTTTGTGGTACTGTTTTACATCTAAAAGCCAGTCTCCGTAAAAATCAATAATTATATCATTAAATTCAGAAAGTATTCTGTTTTTTAAATCGTAAAATACATATGTATCATTTGAGTATGCTGCAAATATGAGGTCCCAAGACCCATCACATTCACCCATCCAATAGATATTTGTTGATTTCCTAAGATAGTCCAGAAGAATTTCTTTTCTTTGAGGGATATTCTTTAATTTGAAATATATTTTAAATAGCTGGAACCCCATCTTATTTGGGTTTATTGAAGTGGTAAATTTAGTTATTATCCCATCTTCCATCAACCTTTTGATTCTATACGCAACTGTTTGTCTTGAGCGACGTATTTTTTTACCTAGTTCACTGTCTGAAATTCTGCAATTTTTGTCTACTTCTGTTATAATTTCTTTGTCAATTTTATCGAGATTATGTTCCATAAATATCACATATATTTAGCACTTTAAATAAAAAAGTATTAAAATACTATATTTTTGCAAAAAAATTAATAACATATTTAATATATTTGGTTTGTGCTAGTTATACTAGGTGGTCATGTGTCTGGTGATGGAGAAGATATTCGAACTTTTAAACACGAAAGTATCCTTAGTTGTTTTAGTACACTAAACTCTAATGATAAGAAGGTATTTGACGAATTAATTTTTATTATACGGTATTATCCAAGGTCTGATAATACTATTTTGGATAAGGCAAAAGATGATTTAATGGCTTTGTGTACTAATTTTTATGCGCCTTTGCTCCAAATTAGCCAAGATGAAACTCTCCCAGATTTTATACGTCAAGCTGCTAAAGATAATTTGGATTCAGCAGCATTGAACTATATACATACAAAAAATATCAGTACTGTTCCAAATGTTTTTCGTACAAATAAGGACGTAATGATGCTTGATACACAGCGGTTAATTTCAATTTCTCAAGATGGCGAATTTTCCGAAACTGTTCAGGAAGTTGCTAGACAATATATTGATCCATGTGCGATGGTTGAAATATCCTACTATAAAAAAAATGAAGACTTTAAATCATTAATCGATATATATACCAATAGGAACTTTTCCGAATCTGTAAGAGAGGCTGCTTTGTCTGATGGCGTAGATAACATGATATTTAACTACGTTTTTAATAATTACGATAAAACAGTAAGTAAAATTGCAAAGGTAAAATGGTTGAATCCGACAGGTGGTGACTTCCATTTTGAAAACTTTTTAGAAGACTTGGCCGAAATCCTTTCTCCATTACCTGAAAACATTAATGAATCGTTAGCGAAAAGAATTATTGAAGAAATTAATTTTACTACATTTCAACTACAGGGCTTGATGTCTAATTCCTTTCCAATATCCATGCGTGAAGCTTCAGGGTTCAAGTTATGTGATTTACTAATTAAAAAAGAGATTATGGGCTTAGAATCCATATTCCATAGTAGTCTTTATCATTTTCCAGAGCGTGTATTGGAGGATATTGCACTGAAACTTATAAGTACGAGTGATATAGGTTTTACGAATTTAGTAATCAAGTTACGTGACTCTGAAAAGTCAAATAATACTGTACGTACTGCTGCTAAGCTAAAATTGAGCGAGATGGCTATGGAGATGGCACAAAAAAGAGGTTTAGTCTCAAGAAGCAATCCTCTTGCAGGTGATGGAGTTATTACCGACCAATCAAGTTTTAATAAAGGTTCCACTCCCAACCAATCTTTATCCAAGACAACAAGAGCTATAGCCTAATTTTTTTATTTTTTATATCTATCTGATATCCAAGGTTCTTAAAGATGGGGATCTTATTGAGGTGGATGCCACTTCAGGCCAGATAAAAATTATTAATTCATAAAGATATATTTATAAACACTTTTATTAATATATCTTATTGATAATTATGACTAAATTAGTCTCTCCAATATTAATAAATGCAAAAGGTTCATTTGGCCTTAATAAAACCAATGCCACTTCATTAATTGCATTTCCAGATAAAAGATTCAAACAAGAATTGATTATCGGAACAAGAGAAGAAATGGAAGCGGAAATAAAAAATATTACCTCTCATCCGTTTGTTCCAAAAATAAATCTTCAATTTGATTTTAATGGAATAATAATGCCAGGCTTAAAAGATAATCATGCGCATCCTGTTTCATATTCAATTATAGGATCTTTAAATCCAATAATGGTTTTTGGCTCAAAAAACAAAAAAGAAATATTAGAAACATTAGCCAAGGAAATCCCATCAAGAAATGAAAAAGGAATAATTTTATCTTATGGTCTTAATACTATGCTTGTAAATGATTTAACCTCTAAAGATTTAGATACAATTGAATCTAAAAAGCCATTAATTGTTTTTGATCCTTCCTATCATAGCGCAGTAGTTAATTCACAAGCATTAAAGCTTATATCTAGAATTGCAGAAGAAAAAAAGAAAGAGCTTAAAAAAGAATTCAAAGGCACTATTTTTCCAAATGGAAGTTTAACTGAAGATTATGTTTTTTTGGCGTTTGAACTTATGGATTCATATTTTGGAAAAAATATTTCTGAATCTGCAGAAAACCAATCAAAATTGATAATCTCTTATCTTGAAAATATGCAAAAAAAAGGTATTACAAGCTGCAATGATTTATTTATTTCAACCCCTTCTCAGCTTCTTGCCGTTTTAATTGCAAAAATGGAATGGGAAATAAAAAAAGAAATTAAATTTCCTATAGATGAGATATATTTAAGGCCAGATCTAATTTTATCTCTTTTGAAAAAAAAGGAAAAATATTCTGACATTTTAAAATATTTAAAAGACTGGCTAGATCAAAAAAGAGTAGGATTAAAATTTTTTTCAGACGGTTCTTTTGGGAGCCATACTGCACATCTTTCAAAGAAATATTCTGATATTGAGATTTTTGGAACTATTTTTGAAGGAAGAATGGACGTTATTTCTGCAATAACATTAATGCAGGATTTTAACATTCAAAAATTACGAATACATGCAATTGGAGATAAAGGAGTAATCAATGCCATTGAAATGATAAATACTGCAAAAGTTTTAAGTGGAGAGGAAATTGATGCAGGAATTGAGCATTTTGAACTTTCAGATTATTCTTATATTTTAACGCTTGCAAAAAAACTAAAAATTAAGGTTTGCATGCAGCCTAACTTCAATTCGGATATTTATGATTATTCGGAACGATTAGATGATCGTATACTTAAATTAAATCCATTAAGGGATATTTTTAATTTAAATATTCCAATGACTTTTGGGACAGACGGCATGCCTCAAAGCATGCTTTTTGCATTATTTTCTGCAATTAATCATCCAAATCCACAGCAAAGCCTTTCATTAGAGCAGGCATTGCCATTTGCAGCTGATTTAGATCCGACAAATCTAATAGTCGTTTCGGAAAATGCATTTAATACTTTAAAAAGGGTTGAAGACCCAGAGCAAATTAAAAGGATTTATTCTCGCTCTTATAAAATTGCACAAGCATTAGATCAATCTATATCTGCAACAATAATACAAAATAACTTATTTTTAAATCATTAATTTTTTTTATTCATTTCGATTAATTTGTAAAACATCCCAATATTTGCATAAACGCTTTCTTTCATAAATTCAGGAAGTATATTTTTTTTGTGGCAGTCAAGGCTTTCTAAAACGGTTAATCTTCCATCCGTAGTGCTTCTTGGCATTATATACTCCCAATAAGAGCCAGAATTTAATTTTTGAATAAATTTTTCATCAACTGTTTTAAATTTTGAATTAAATTCATTTACGATTGCAGGGTCTGCACCTTTTTGAGGAAGTGCTTCTGCAACAATAAACAAATCTGCTTTTTTCATTATTTCGTCTAATGGTTTTTTTTCAAAAGTCGAACCGTTTTTTATTATTTCTTCAATTACTTCTTTTTGGCTTCCTGCATTATTATTTATGCTGTTTTCATAAAATTTCATGCCAAAATTTGACCATATTCTATAAAATGATTTTATTGGCCTTGAATATCTTGTAAGCCCATATGTTCCAATTTTTAAGCCTTCTATTTTTGGAAATTTTTTCCACAGTGTATAAAGATTCCATATCGCAGCAATTGTGTGGTCATCCCCCATCATTGCATTTAATACAGGTACTTTTACACTTCTAAATATTTCCGGGTTGTAAGGCCCTCTTATCGCCATTACATCACATACATCTGCCAAGGAATTAACTGTATCCATTATCCCTTCCTCTCCTGATTCAAGATAGGTTCCTTTTATTCCTTCAATTCCAATCCATCCTCC
>CAZLIX010000057.1:0-5616 GCA_964559795.1 Microcaldota archaeon | reverse complement strand
GTTGCATCTCCATATCGGAAGAGGTATTCCCCAATATCGTTGCCTTGAAATGCACCAGTCAGGGGCGCTTTGAACAAAATTTGAAAATCTTACATTTACAAAATCAGGATGCCATTCAATACGGCTTATCTCATCAATCATTTTTTCTTTTATATCAGAGATATTTATGAACCATTGATTTGTTGTTAAAAATATAAGAGGGGTTTTGCATCTCCAGCAGTGCGGATATCTGTGCTTTATTCTTTCTTGATGCACAAGCGTCTTGTTTTCGTTTATTACTTTTATTATATCTGAATTTGCTTCAAGTACGTTTCTACCGTTAAATTCACCTGCCTGGCTGGTATATTTTCCGTGTTCATCTACAGGGCAGAAAGGCTCAATCCCGTATCGTTTTCCAATAATAAAATCTTCTGGCCCTGTTCCAGGCGCAGTATGGACGAGGCCGGTTCCATCCTCTAAATTAACAAATTCGTCGCTTAATATTACTTTTCTTTCATACTCTTTTTTTATTAAATTTTGAAACGGGTGTTCGTATTTTATTCCTTCAAGTTTTTTCCCAGATATTTCTTCAATTACTATCCCGTTTTTTCCTATTGCAGTAAGCAAATATTCCATTCTTTCTTTTGCAACTATCCAAATTTCATCATCCATTTTTACTTTTACATAGCTATACATCGGATGAACCATAACTCCCATATTTGCAACAAGAGTCCAAGGAGTTGTAGTCCAGATTATTAAATATTCATTTTTATCCCCAATTACTTTAAATTTTACATAAACGCTTGGGTCTGATTTTTCCTCATATTCGAGTTCATAATTTGCCATTGTTGTTTCGCACCTGTGGCAATATGGAAGAACATACACTCCTTCATGCATTAATTTTTTTTCCCACGCCATTTTGAGGGTTTTCCATGATGCGTTTATGTATTCATCTTTATATGTGATATATGGGTTTTCATAATCCATCCAAACCCCGACGCTTTTAAACTGCCCGTTCATTACTCCAATATATTTGGTTGCAAATTTTTTGCATTCTTTTATGAATTTTTCAATTCCTTGTGTTTCAATTTCATTTTTATTTTTTATTTTCATTTCTTTTTCTACTTTAACTTCTATTGGCAGGCCGTGTGTATCATAACCAGGCTGGGCCCTTACATTTTTTCCAATACCTCGTTGATATCTTAATACACTATCTTTTATTGCCTTATTCCATGCAGTTCCTGGATGAATCTGCCCTGTTGCATAAGGGGGCCCATCGCAAAAATAAAATGGATCACCCTTTTTATTTTGTTTAACAGATTTTTTATATATCTCTTCTGCTTCCCAAAAATTTAATATTTCTGATTCTATTTTTTTATGATCGTGCATTTAGTCCTACCTGTTAAAATACTTTTTCTCCTGCAAATACCTTTATTCCAGAAGGAGTCACTTTAAATGGCACAATTTCTCTTGAATGATTTGTTGCCCTCATTTTAAAAATTTCAAGAGCCCTTATTCGTTTGTCCCCAGTATCCAGATTATAAAGGTTGATTATTCCATCCATTACAAAATGCTCTATTCCAAATTTTACTGCTTCTTTTCCAGCTTCGGATGCTTCAAGTGTTGTAAGGCTTGTGCAGTCAAGGCCTTTTAAAAGCGATAAAAACTCAAAAAAAATCTGCCTGTATTCCATTTCTCCCCCGCTTACTGATTTCATTATGGTAAGAGAGTCAATTGCAACTCTTTGGATTCCTTTATTTAATATTCTGTCTTCAAGTATTCCAGACACCCCCTCGAGATCTAGTGTTTCTGGTTTTACTATTTCCATTTTTCCCTTCTCTACTAATTTTTCAATATCTGTAAATAAAGGAAAGGTATTTTCCATATTTTCAATAATCCCTTCTGGTGTTTCTTCTAGACTTATATATACGCCAGGCTCATCCATTTTTGCCCCTTTGTATATATATTCAAATGCAAATGAAGTTTTTCCGCATCCAGGGCCTCCACTAATTGTTACATGTCTTTTTTTTGGAATCCCTCCTTTAAGCATTTCATCTAATCCTTCAATTCCTGTCGTTACCCTTTCCATAATGATTACCTCTTTAATATTCTATACAATATATCTAATTGTTTCATTTTATTTTATAAATATATGCCACAAAATTATTTTCTATATATTTAATTTGCTTTGCAATATTTTATAAAAGGTTTAGAAATAATCTTTATACGCTGTGATTTTATGGATAATTTAGATATACTTCCTTGGACAGAGAAATACAGGCCAAAAAATTTAGGAGAAATTTCAGGACAAAAAGAGGCAGTATCAAGCCTGAAAGAATTTGCAAAAAGAAAAAATATGCCCCATCTTTTATTTTCAGGGCCTCCGGGGGTTGGAAAAACAACTGCTGCGCTTGCACTTGCATACGAACTATTTTCTGATAATATATCCGGGAATTTTTTAGAATTAAATGCCTCTGATTCAAGAGGAATCGAGGTAGTTCGTGGCAGAATAAAAGATTTTGCAAGAACCTCTTCTCTTGGAAGCGTTCCTTTCAAAATAATTTTTTTAGATGAATCTGATGCTTTAACTTCCGAGGCCCAAAATGCCCTTAGAAGGACAATGGAATCTTACTCTTCGACAACCCGTTTTATATTAAATTGCAATTATTCAAGCAAGATTATAGAGCCATTGCAAAGCAGGTGCGCGGTATTCCGATTTTCTCCTCTTTCAAATGAGGAAATTTCAGAAATGATAAAAAACATATGCAAAAAGGAAAATTTGAAAATTGATGACACTGCAATTTCTGCAATATCTTATGTGTGCGAAGGGGATATGAGAAAAGCATTGAATATTTTGCAAGGCTGTTCTATGCATTCTGGAAAAATAGATTCAGATTTAGTATATAAAATAAGCAGTAGGGCAAAGCCTGTTGAATTAAAAGAAATGCTTTCATTGGCGTTATCTGGGAAATTTCTAGAATCAAGAGAAAAATTAAATAAGTTGATAATTGATTATGGGCTTTCAGGAGAAGATATAACTGCCCAAATATATAGGGAAATCCCAAATCTTGAAATAAATGAAAAAGAAAAAATGATTCTAATAGATAAACTTGCAGAATATAATTTCCGCATGCTTGAAGGTGCAAGTGAAAGAATACAGCTCGAAGCTCTCCTTGCTCAGTTTGCGCTTTTAAAATTAAAGGAGTGATTTCATGTACGATGTTATAATTATAGGAGGAGGGTTTGCAGGCCTTACAAGTGCAATTTATACGGTTAGAGCAGGCCTTAAAACCCTTGTTTTAGAAAAAGAGCCCGCGTGCGGAGGCCAGATAGCATTAAGCTCTGTTGTTGAAAATTGGCCAGGAGAAAAATCCATTTCAGGAGTTGATTTGTCATTAAAATTAGCAGAGCAGGTGAAAAATTTAGGAGCTGAAATAAAAACTTTTGAAGAAGTGGTTTCTGCAGACCTTGAAGGAAAAATAAAAAAAATAAAAACTTCTGAAAATTCATACGAATCAAAAACAATAATTATTGCATCAGGTGCAAGAGAAAAAAGCCTCGGGATTCCAGGAGAATTGGAATTTAAGGGCAGGGGAATAAGCTACTGCGCGCTTTGCGATGCTGCATTTTTCAAAGACAAGGTAGTTGGCGTAATCGGAGGAGGAAACAGCGCATTTGAAGAATCTGAATTTATCTCAAAATTTGCATCAAAAATATATATAATCCACAGGAGAGAAGAATTCCGGGCTGAAAAGGTTTTAGTGGAAAATGCCAAAAAAAATAAAAAAATAGAATTTCTTTTAAACAAGGCCCCGATTGAAATAATAGGCAATAAATTAATTGAAAAAATAAAACTTAAAGATAACAAGACCGGAGAAATTTCTGAAATTAAGCTTGACGGTGTTTTCGTATTCGTAGGAACAGTTCCAAATACCTCTTTATTTGATTCAATTAAAAAAGATGAAAAAGGCCATATTCTTTGTGATGAGCTTATGAAAACCAATATATCTGGGGTATTTGCAGCAGGGGATGCTCGTAAAAAGCCAATAGAACAGCTTGTTACTGCTTCTTCTGACGGCGCGATTGCAGGAGTTTCTGTTTCAAAATATCTTTCAGAGGGTTTATAAACCTTATAATTATTATTAATTTAATAAAGGTTGTTTTTATGGAATTAATTAAAAATATTATTCTTGTCTTTAGCCTATTTTTTTTAATTGGAATAAGTTTTTCTGCCGATTGCAATGCGTCAATTGATGCATGCTGTAATATCGTATCTTCCGGAGAATATACTCTTTCTTCTTCAATTGATGCAGAAGGGGCTTCATCGTGCATTAAGATCCAGGCAAGCGATGTTTTGCTTGATTTAAATGGAGAGTCTGTAACAAATGTAAGTTCGGCTGTAGTTTATGGGGCGGTCTATGCATATAAAGATACAGGGCTTACTAACATTACAATTAAAAATGGTGCTTTATATAAAGCCGATAGTACTTCTATTTTGTTACATTTAAAAAATATCGAAAATAGTACAATTGATAATTTAACTGTTTATAATTCACAAGGAAAGGGGATTTATGTTTATGGTGTTAATTATACAAATATCTCAAATTTACTTTTTTATGATATTAATAATACTGCACTTTATATAGATGGCGATTCAAATTATAATCTTTTTATTAACAATACCTTCCGAGATATTAATGACAGCGCTTATGGTGCAATATTTATTGGTGAGGAATTAGATCATAATCTATTTATCGGAAATGTAATTGCCAATTTTTCTGAGACAAGTTTTGATATTTACGGTGATTTTAATAATTTTTCAGAAAACCTTATTTATAATACTTCAGAGGAAGCATTTCGTATAAATGGAGAAGCAGGAAATAATAGTTTTAATTTAAATACAATCTATAATCAAAGCTATTGCTTTTGGATTAGAGGTTTTGATAATAATTTTACAAATAATGTTATATATAATTCTACTAATGGGTTTTATGTTTATCCTAATGTTGCGCTTAGCGCATCTAACAGTTATTTTTCCTCAAATAATGTAAGCAATAATACCTATGGCTTTAATTTGTATGCAGCACCTTCAAATATTTTATCAGAAAATAATATTTTAGATAATACTTATGGTATTTATCTTGATTATTCTTCATCAAATATAATTTCAAATAATAACTTGACAGGCAATAATTATGGGTTAGAATTAAGTTCTGGTGGAGGAGGCCCATCAAGCTCAAATACCTTTTTAAATAACCAAATAAATTCAAATATTTTAGATATTAATATGGCTTCTTCTTCAGGAAATGTTTTTAGAAACATTTCACTTTTAACTTCAAATTTTGATCTTTCTTATACCGGAAGCATGACTTTTAGCGCAAATTCAACTTCTGCAATTTTAGATGATGTTTTTCTTAGAAATATTTCAAGCTATCTAAATCTTACTTTTTCATCAACCTCATTTTTGTTAAATGTTTCTTATGACAGTTCATTAATTTCAGACTTATATGAAGGAGGGCTGAAATTATATGAATATGATGGTTCAAATTGGCAAGTGGTTTCAGGCTCATCAGCTGATACAACAGCAAAAAAAATTAATATAGAAAGTCCGTTTTCAGGAAGTTCTGGGTATGTTTT
>CAZLIX010000056.1:0-5633 GCA_964559795.1 Microcaldota archaeon | reverse complement strand
ATTCGGGTATTTGTTTCTTTTTGAGCCCGAACCGCTTACACCAATGATCATAATTTCCTTAGCACCACTATTGTCATCGCAGACAAGCCTGCTTCCTATTGTAAGTGTTTTTGTTATTTTGGAACCTATTCCTTTCATTGTCCCACCTCAGATTTTTTTTGTACTCCGGTTATTACCCATGCTTTTGTTTTGCTTATTTTTCTTGATTCGCTAAATTCTACAATGTCCCCGACTTTAACATTCATGCACTCTGGGTTATGAACAGGAACTTTTGATTTTCTTTTTGCCCATCTTTTATATTTTGGGAAATATTTTACGCTGTCAAGCTCTACAACGGCAGTCCTTTTCATTTTTGTGCTTATTACTTTTCCGATTTTTTTCATTCCGTGCACTCCAATGTTCCCGTGCACAGGACAATTTTTATCTTTGCAATCATCAACCATTTTTTCACCTTGCAATATTATTATTTTTTGCCTTTTCTTCAGGCCTGAACATTATTTTTTCACCGTCTATCCTTATTTTCTTTTTTCCAACGGAAACGAGAAATATATTTGGCTTTTTTAAAACAACCGATTCCTTTTTTCCTGTTTCTATTCTTAACGTATTTTTTGTTTCATCCACTACTTTTCCCTTAATGCCTACAAGTTCTTTTGAACATGACTGCACTACTTCTAGGTTAAACCCAATTAATGGGACAAACATTATAATATCTTCAATATTTCTCATTTCTCAACTTACCTCTATAATCTCAGATGGATACCCCATTCTTACAAGTGCGTCCTTAATTGTTCTTTTGTGATCTCCTTGAAGGATAATTATCCCATCTTTAATTGTTCCGCCACATGCCCTTATTCTTTTAAGTTCGGATAACGCATCTTTTATCCTTTGCTTTTCAATTCCTTCGACAACAGTAACGAATTTTTTGTATCGTTTTGATTCTGTATAAACTTTTATTTTTTTAGTCTCTTCTTTATCAAGTATCTCGCAAACGCAAAGATCTTTTAAAAGTCCACATTTACTGCAAATCTCAGGCAACTCTATTTCACCTCTTTTTGTGATATTAATAAATTTAACCTTGAAATTGCTTTTTTTAACGACCTTGTTTTTGTTGATTTTTTCTCAAGCAAAAGCAGGTTTTGAAGCTCGTCAAGTTTTTTCTTAAGCTCGGAAAGCTCCATTTTTTTTAGATCGTTTGGTTTTAGGCCTTTCATGACTAATCCTCTCCTTCTGCACTTTGAACAACTTTTGGCAGATCAACTTTCTGGTCAGCGTTTTTATCTGGGAATTTTGTTCCCGGTGGAACAATTCTTACAAGAACACCGATAATTCCGGATTTTGTGTTTGCATTTAAATGCGCTGTTCTAACATAATGAACAGGCTCTCCTGCTTTTGGAATATACCCACCATATACTCTTAATGTTTTTGCCCTTGCTCCTTTTGCACCGATTTTTCCTGCTGCAACAATTTCTGCTCCCATTGCTCCTGCATTCATTATTTCTTTTAGCAAAAAGTGCATTATAGCTCTTACTTTTTTGCCCATTTCTATATATTTCGCTGCTTTTTTTGCAACTATTCTCGGCTCAAGATATGGATTGGTTATCTCAACAACATTTATTTGCGGGTTATCTACTTTGAACTCGGTTTTTAATACCTCTGTCAACGTATTTATTGCTCTTCCTTTTCTTCCGATTACCTTTCCGGGATTTAAAGTTTCAAGCGTTATCCTTGTTGCAAGAGGGGTCCTTTGGATGTCTATATTTGCAATCCACGCATGATTAAGGCTATTTTCCAAAAATTTCATTATTTTGTATTTATTTATTGGCTCTTCAATAAATTTTTTCTCAATCATTGATGATCACCGGTTTTATTTTTTTTAGAAATTGGTTTTTTTTCAATTACTTGCTTTTTGGTTTTTGGTTCTTCTGATTTTTTAGCTTCACTAATTTCCTTTTTAGTCTCGTTTGAAAGTTGCGGTTTTGTTTCTGCATTTTCTTTCGGTTTTGTAGCCTCGATTTTTAATTTTTTTTCTGCTGGAACAATTTCTTTCTCGCGTACAACTATTTCAATTCTTGCGGTTTCATAATCAGATCTTGCGCGCCTTCCTTTTGAGCTCATTCTTGGATAAACCCTTTTCTTATTTGCACAGACATGAACAAGAATATAAGGCTCGATCATTCCTTTGGTTTGCGCATTTGCAATCGCACTTTTTAGTGCGCCAAGAACTATTAACGCGGATTTTTTTGGGTATCTTCCTTTTCTTCCGCCAAGTTCTCTTCTTGAACCAAGGCGCTTGTTTCTTGTTTTATACAAAACAGGAAGATTTCCTTTTGAGAATTCTTCAAGAAGTATAAGCGCTTTGTCTGCCTGCAAACCCAAAATTCTTCCACAGACCTCACATAGGTCCTTATACGATGCATCGACTCCTTCTATTCTTGCAAATGCATAGCTTTGTGGATTTTCAACAACATTATAAGAGTATCCTTTCATTTTAATCACGCACTATTTAAGGGGCACAAATTTACTTCCCCTGGTTGCACCAACTCCTGGTCCTGAATGCTTAACAGGTCCTGTGGTGTGGGAAAATTCTCCAAGCCGTTTTCCAAGATGTTTTATAGTTATTGTAACTTTTTTGTATTCTTTTCCGTTATAAACTCCGAATGTCAAACCAAGCCATTCTGGAAGAATTATTGCATCCCTTATTTGTGTTTTTATTAATCTTTCTTTTCCAGATTCTTTTACTTTTCTAACCCTTGCAACAAATTTCTTTAGCTTTGGATTTCTTTTTATATTTCCAAGCGTTCTTCTTTCTCTTGAAGTGACGATTTTTATAAAATCGTCAAAAGACATCTTTTCTAATTCTTGCTGGGTATACCCCTTATAATAATCCTGCTTCATTGATTATTCACCTTTTGAACATCTTCTGTCTTTTTTGTTTTCTTTCTTCCTGTAGATCTTGCTGCAATATGCCCTACTTTTCTTCCCGGAGGATCTCCTCTTTTAACTGTTGTAGGTCTTCCTTCGTGGTGCTGTTTTCCTCCGTGAGGATGATTATATGGAGACATTGCAACTCCTCTAACATAAGGCCAAAGCTTATTTTTTGCTTTGTATTTATAAAATGCTTTTCCTGCCTTTACAAGTGGTTTTTCTACTTTTCCTCCCCCTGCAATAACTCCAACTTGTGCTCTGCATTCTGATGAAAGAGTTATTATTTTTTTGCTTGGAAGCTTTAGATAAACGATTTCTTTTTCTTTTGAAACAATTGTCGCATAGCCTCCTGCGCTTTTTACAAATTTTCCTCCATCTCCTGGGAATTTTTCTATGTTAAAAATTGGGATATTATCTGGAATTCTATATAATGGAAGGCTTCCTCCGTTTGTTATTTTTGCCTGAACACCTGTTTCAATTACATCTCCGATTGCTATTCCTTCCGGAGCAATAAGATATGCCTTTTCATTATTATCATATAATACTTCCATTAAAATTGATTCTCTTGAAGGGTCGTCAACAAATCTTAAAACCTCTCCTTTAATCATTCCTGTTTTTTCAACATCATCATAATTTCTGTATTTTAATTCAACCTTATAGCATGGGCTTTTTGCCCTGTACTTTGGAGAGCCAGAACCCCTTCTTTGATGCCTTAATCTTTTTCCCATAAGTATTCACCTTTAAACCATCTTTATTTTTGCTGCAACATCTTCAGCTTTTACATCTTTTGGAAATTTCACTATTGCAATTTTTGAATTTCCCTTTATGTGAGTGTTTATACTTTCAACTTTTGTATTGAATAATTTCTCTATTTCGCTTAAAATTTCCTTTTTAGTAGCCCTTAAATCAACTTCAAATGCAATTTTATTTTCAAATTCTATTTTTCCAATCCATTTTTCAGTTTCTATCGGTCTTTTTATAATCATAATTTTTCACCTATTTGTTTTATTGCATTTTCAGTATAAACAACTACCCTGCCGGCCATTGCCCCTGGAGCAAGGTGCCTTACTTTCAAATTAGAAACATCCACAACATCGACCCCTGATAGGCCATTTGCTGCTTTTTTAATTTCTCCTCCGGAAACAACCATAAGAAGATATTTTGGAGTTTTTATTATCCTTTTTGTTCTTGTTTTTCCAAGACCTGTTTTTCTTTTCTTTTTTTCTTTTGCACTGTCAACCAAATCTACAAGATTTAATTTTGAAAGTACCAAAAGAACCTCTTTGCTTTTCTTTAATTTTTCAAAAGTATTTTCAATTACAATTGGAACTTTTCTCTCGCCAATATTATATCTATTATTAACTATTTTATTTATTGTTGAGCTTGAAAGAGCGCTTCTTAGAGCTTTTTTATATTCTTTTTTATTTATTTTTTCAATAATTATTTTTTCAACTTTTGGCGGATGCGCCCTTCTTCCCTTTACTGAAGATGGTATTCTTCTTACTCTTCCCCATCCCCCTTCTGGTTTTATTTCTCTTGGAAGCATTGCCTGACCCCTGTTTTTCAAAGATCCGTATGTTTCTTTTTCTCCCCTATATTCTGCACTTGTCTGCAAACCTGCAAATTTATAGCTTCCTTTTGGCTGCCTTAATTTACTTTCTTCGCTTAAAACAGCCCTTCTTATAAGGTCTTCCCTATATTCTTCATTAAACTGTATAGGAAGTTCTAAACTTTTGATTTCTTTTCCTTCAATGGAATAAATTGGAACTTTCATTTTCAAAAACCTCTTTAATTAAGTATTTCTTTTAATGACGGCTCTTTTGCCGATCCGTTAATTCTTACTGCAAATCTCATTCTGATAAGCCTTTTTGCAGGACCTGGTATCGAACCTTTTATTAATACATAATCACTTTTCACAAAACCATAGTTTGGAAATCCGCTTTTTGGATTTATTTCCTCTGCATTTGCACCTATCTTAAAAATTCTTTTATTTAATTCGGTTCTTTTATGATAGCCCATTTGCCCTGCCTGCCTTGAAGTATACATTACATAGCCTGGGTGAAATGGCCCAAGACAACCAACATGTCTTCTTTTTCCTGTTGCCTTTCTTCTTTGAAGTGCTGTTCCAAACCTTTTTGCAGGCCCCTGCCATCCTTTTCCTCGGGTTACTGCAATAACATCAACATATTCTCCTTGTTTGAATACATCGCTGATTTTAAGTTCTTTTCCAAGGATACTTTTTGCATAGTCTATTTTTTCTTTTGAATCTGCGCCCCCAATTGAAATTTCCATTCTTTCTGGGTGTTTTTTTCCAATCGAAGTTTTTTCAGGATTTACAAAAACAAGCGCACAAATTTTTTCACATTCTTCAAAATTAGTTTCATTTTTGGTCTTTTTTACGATGTTTAATTTTTTTAATATTTTTTCATCTTCAATCAATAAATCTCCAAGTACTCTTTTATTTTTATAGCCTCTCATGCCATAAACATACATAGGCGGTACTTCGATAACTGTTCCAGCGCTAACTACTTCTTTTCCTTTAGTTGGAGCATTTGTATCGTCTATATATGCCATTTGGATCATACCGGCTTTATATCCTGCAAAACCCAAAAGTTTTTTTTCAGTTTTTTCCTGCCAGTATACACGTGCTACCTGGCTTCTTGCTCTTTTTCTTGATGCTCTTTGGGGCGTTGAGCTGCTGCTTCTGA
>CAZLIX010000055.1:0-5666 GCA_964559795.1 Microcaldota archaeon | reverse complement strand
ATCTGGAATGTATAAAATACGGGGATATTGAGATATTTGCCGATCCTTTTATAAAAAGCAAAGGATTGAATCAAAATGAAATCATCTATTTTAAAGAATCAATGCACATTGAAGATGAAGCGCGGGATTTTGAAAATGAGCTGATAAAAAAAATAAACGGAATATCGATTGAAAATTTTGAAAAAATAAAGTATTTTTATCCAAAATACGCCGGATATGATGGATATGAATTTTATAAAAAGGAAGATATAGAATGCATACGTTTGAAAAAAATAGGCAGGAAAAATAAAATAAACCCTGATGCAGCCTTAAAACTCCTTAAAAAAACCATAAAATTGACCAATGATGAAGAAAGAAAAATAATGCTGATGCGCTATTTTTCACACCTACTTGATGAAAGAAGATATTTTGCAAATTTGCTTAATATGGCGATACACATCGTATTAGAAGAATATTCCAAAAGGCTAAAGGTTGAAAAAAGATATATGGAAAGAATGACTTATCTTGAATTTCTAGAATTTATAGAAGGAAAAGAAATAGTATATGAATACCCTAGAATCTTTATATTAAAAGATGAAGTAACTGGAAAAAGGCAGTTTTTCAGTGAAATTGAAACTGAGCTTGAAAAAAATAAGGGCTTGACTGAGATTTCCGGATTTGGGGCATCTAATGGAATTGCAACAGGAAAGGTGAGAATAATTTTAGATCCAAGAGATGAAAAAATAAATGATGGAGAAATTCTTGTAACCTACTTCACAAATCCTGAGTTTATCTCTTCAATGAAAAAAGCCAAAGGAATAATAACGGAATATGGTGGGGTAACCTCTCATGCTGCCATAGTTTCA
Organism: Microcaldota archaeon; assembly: GCA_964559795.1. Lineage (GTDB taxonomy): Archaea > Micrarchaeota > Micrarchaeia > Anstonellales > Bilamarchaeaceae > JAQTSF01. The sequence goes on along the minus strand of CAZLIX010000055.1, from coordinate 4,821 downwards.
AGAGAATTTGAAATTCCGTGCATTATAGGAGCGAAAAATGCGGTAAATATGCTAAAAAACGGAGAAAAAATAAAAATGGACGGAAAAACCGGAAAAATAGAAATTATTGGCTAATAAACAATTTTTGAAAGCATTTTCTTTTTTGCAGCATCCTTTAATTCAAGCGCAATTCTTCTGCCAGTGCTCATCGGCTTTTTATAATAGTAAAATGAATATGGAGAACCTTCCGGATAAAGATTGGTTCCGGCAACAATGCGCGCAGAAATTTCAAATGAGAAAATATCCAAATCATCTGCAATAACTGTTTCGATGCAATAAGGCCCAAACATCCCGCCAAATAATTCATGTGAAACATCTGAAACATTCGCCCCCATTTCCATAAATTTTGGAAGCAAAGACTCGCGAATAATTATAGGATCGTTTCCAACAACAGTAAAGCTCATTCTTGTCTTTGGTCCTTTTGCCCCGACAGAAAGAGTCCTATAAATCTCATCTGCATTGCTTTCCCTTCTCCTATCTATGCTTAATAATTCAAGCTTTCCATTTTTTGTTTGATAGCCTGATTTTGAAAGAGGAGAGAAAAAATAATGGATATAAACCCTAACCCCTATAATAAATTCCTGTATCAAAATGCCTTCCTCATTGTTTCCAACTGCTTTTTTATACTCGTCGTAGGAATTTACAACAACATAGCCACGGCCGCCTTTTGCACCTGGAAATTTTACAAGAGCAGGCCTATCTATTTCTTCTGGCTTTAAGGTTTTTGGAATTCTTAAATCAGATTTTTTCATCCACTCAAACATCTTTGACCGGTCGCGCTCATATGAAAGAGAGCCCCTATTTCCAAATATCGGGATTTCAAGATTATCCAATTTTTTTCCAACATATTCAACAAAAGAGCCGTGGGGAACAATAATTGCGTTTTTATCTATTAATTCTTTCACTGGAATATCAGAATAGTTATCAACAACAATAAACTCATCCGGCCTTGCCTGAGGCATGCTTTCGTAGAATTTCTTGTTTTTTTCCAAAACTATTCCTATTGTTTTTATTTTTTCCTGCCTTGCTCCGTGAAAAATCTGTAATGCGGAATGGGAACAGATAGTTGCAATTTTGAATTTTCCATTGTAATCTTGAAGAATTGAATCTATTTTATCCTTTAATACCATACAAATAATGGAAACAAAGAATTAATAAAATATAGCGGAAAAAAGAAAATGATGGCAAAAAAACGCAAAGGAATTTTAGATTATATTATCGGAATGTTTAGATTCATAATAAATATGGCTATCTATTTTATAAAATTGATTTACAGGCTGGCAGAAAAAATAGTCTATGCAATAGAAAACAGAAATAAAAAAATTGATGAAAAAAATTCACGAATAGAAAGAAAAGGAATTGAATTTGAGCATTTTAAAATAATAGAGAATATTAATGGAACTTTTGAAGAATTTGAAAATAATTTATATTCAAAAAAAAGCACAATTGGCCTGATACTTGGATCAAGGGGCTCTGGAAAAACCGCAATTGGAATGAAAATTCTCCAAAATTTTGCATCGAAAACAGATAGAACGGTATATGCAATCGGTTTTGAAAAAGAAACTCTCCCAAAATGGATAAATGTTGCTGAGGATATTAAAAAAATAAATGAAAATTCATTTGTACTAATTGATGAGGCAGGGATTGAATTTTCATCAAGGAACTCAATGAAAAATGCAAATAAGGTATTAAGCCAGATTATTTTAATTTCGAGGCATAAGAACCACTCGATTTTATTTATTTCGCAAAATTCAAGCAATATTGAAATAAACACTATAAGGCAAAGTGATTATTTGATTTTAAAAAAGCCGTCGCTTCTCCAACTGGATTTTGAAAGAAATAAAATAAAAGAGATCTATCTGGAAACAAAAGAAAAATTCAAAAAATACGAAAATGAATTGGGATTATCATATATCTATTCTGATTGGTATTCTGGATTTATATCAAACAGCCTCCCATCTTTTTGGATGGAAGAAATTTCAAAATCATACAGAAAAAAATAAATTATTTTTTAACTTTTGGAAGATAAACAGTGCATTTTTTGCATCTTGAATGAAGGGAATATTCAGTTAATTTTTTTAATGCCTTGATTGCAGAAACTGGATCATTAAAGGTTGGAACCCCATATCCTTCAAGAATAGTCCTGTTTTGAAGAGTATAAGAACCCCCAACAGCTATTACTGCGATTGGTTTTCTTTTATCGTTTGAAAAATTAACTAGTATATCCAAAAGCCGTTCATCTAATGCCGGAGCCTGAAATAAAACTACAATTACAATTGAGTCTATTAAAGGATCGTTCATAAATATTTCAATTGATTTTTCGTATAAAACAGATGGTGCGTCTGCAATAATATCAAGAGGATTTGCAGGGGTAGAATAAGGGGGAAGAATTTTTTTAAGCTCGGATTTTGAATTTTCTGAAAGTTCGATTAAATCAAGATTATTATTTTCTACTGCATCAGCAGTTAAAATTCCAAGCCCACCTCCATTTGTAATTATTCCAACTCTTTTTCCTTTTGGAAGAACCTGAGAAAATATTTTTCCAAAATCGAAAACCTCCTCTAAATCAGATGCTTCTGTAACTTTGCTTTGAAGGAATGCTGCCTTATATGCAAAATAATTTCCTGCGATATTTCCAGTATGCGAAAGCGCGGCTTTTGAAGATTTTTTTTCTTTCCCAGCTTTTAAAACGATGATTGGTTTTTTCTTATTGACCCTTTTTATAGTCTGAAAAAGTTTTTTCCCGTTTTTTGTTCCTTCTATATAAAGAATTATTTGTTTTGTGTTTTTGTCTTTTTCCAAATATTCTATATAATCTGATTCATCCAAAACAGATGCATTTCCATAGGAAATAAATTTTGAAATCCCTAACCTGTACTGGGCAGCTTTATCTATTATGCAAGAGCCCACTGCTCCGCTTTGGGTTACAACTGAAATAGATCCTAAATCTGGGCGCCCGAGTTTGTGGATTGGAAAAAAAACAAAATCAGTCTTTGCATATGGATTTATTATTCCAAGGCAATTTGGCCCTACAAGAGCCATTTTGTTTTTATTTGCAATTGATTTTATTTTTTCTTCAAGTTCAAAATTCCCAGATTCACTAAAACCTGCACTTAAAATCACTATTCCCTTTATTAATTTTTTTGCGCATTCTTCTAAAATTTCCGGAATAAATTGCGATGGGATCGTAATTACTGCGCAGTCTATTTTATGTTCAATATCAAGCACGGATTTATAGCATTTTAAATCAAAAATACAATTATATTTTGGATTTACCGGATAAATTTTTCCTTGAAAATTTATTTCAATTAAATTTTTTAAAATAACCCCTCCGAGCTTTGAAGGTATTTTGCTTGCGCCAATTATTGCAATTGATTTTGGCTCAAAGACATATTTTAGGTTTTTTATTTGCTCTTTCATTATAATCACTTTCTAAATCTCGCATCTACAATGTCGCATCCTTTGGAATCAAATATTACTGGATTTAAATCAATTTCCTGAATATTTTCACTCGCCATAAACCTACATGTTTTAATGAGAAGATTTTCAAGGGCGTTCAGATTTATTGCCTTCTGCCCGCGTGTTCCCATAATAAGAGGGTGTGATTTAAGCTCATAAACCATTTCAACCATGCGTTCTGATGCCTTGGAATAATAATGAACCACATCTTCTTTTGTAATAGGACAGAGCCTTGCAGTTATATCCCTAAAAACTTCTACATAAATCCCGCCAAGGCCCAAAACGATCATATGGCCAAATTGCGGGTCGCATTTTCCCCCGACAATCAGTTCCACTCCTTTTCTTGCCATTTTTTGGATTAATACTCCTTCTATATTGTGATTTTTTGCATTTGATATTATTTCATCGTATGCAAGAAAAAGTGATTCCTCATTTTTTATATTTATTTTCACTCCTCCGAGGTCAGTTTTATGTGAAATTTCAGAAGAGATTATTTTCATTGCAACCGGATAGCCAAGATTTTTTGCAAGATCTGCTGCCTCTTTTTTTGAATTTGCAATTTTATATGGAAGAAGCTTGAACTTATTTTTTTCAAGAATTTTAAAATCATCGATCATTGTCATATAAGAAAAATAAAAAAGAAAGAAAATTAAAAGATTAGTTTATTTCTTTTTTTGGCCATTTAAGTAATTATAGACTAATGCAACTAAATAGAAAAATATAAATGCATCCAAAAATCCATAAACAAAACCAAATACTGCGCCTACAATTCCTTCGCTGTAGCCAAGATATAATTTTCCAAGCGCAGTTACAAATCCAAGACTATACTGTCCTAAAAATGCCATTACAAAACAAGAAAGCCCCCATATTAATCCTGCTGCAACTCCAAGGTTTGTTGGTTTTAATTCCATATTATCACCTAAATTAAAATGTGAATTATATATTTAAACCTTAGGTTAGATAACATTAATATAGGTGGGGTCGTGGTGCAACCAGGTTAACACGGCTGGCTCCAGATCTGATTTGTCTTTTATTTAAGGATAAATCAAAATGAGTCGTGAAACCAGCATATTGGGGTTCAACCACACTTTTGACCCATGTATTTCTCATGGCAAAAGCTGTGATCCAAAAACCATACGGCATTTCTTGTGCTAGTGGTTTGAATAAATCCCTACGATCCCATCACTCTTTTTGACTTATGTTTTTCTAATGGCAAAAATCTGTGTTCCAAAAAGCCATGCGTAGTTGCTTATGTCTATGAAAAATAGATCACTCTTTTTGACTTATGTTTTTCTAATGGCAAAAATCTGTGTTCCAAAAAGC
>CAZLIX010000054.1:0-5938 GCA_964559795.1 Microcaldota archaeon | reverse complement strand
AAACCTTGCTGAAAAATTTTCCGCTGATGGTTATGTTTGAAGCGCCCTCTATTTCCCTGTCAACTGCCAAATAAATATCCATATTCCACATAGAAGTATGATCTGAAAGGCATAACCAATCTAGAATTTTTGCTTCTTGTTTTTCCACTTTTTCGTTAAGATTTTTTATTATGCTGCCAAAATTTATTGGCATATAAAATAATGTAAAAACGCTTCCTTTGATGAAATGCTTATTTTTCCATTCAAAACTCTTTTCATCCCATTGCTGCGGGTCAAATTTCGGACAACACTCTTCTTCCATAAAAGTCACGAATATGATACTAATAAAAAATTTATAAATATATTTAAATGGACTAAATACTTATATTAAAAACTTTCAAGAGAAAAAATGTGGTGTTTGATTCAAGAAAGATAATTTATTGCGTTATTCAAGGAACGATTGATTAATTCGATCTCTTCTTTTGTAGTCCAGTAATTTTTATCTTCCTTTGATTTTTTGTTTTTATTTAGGGCATTCCATTTATGTTCAAAAAAATCAGATACTACCTCTCTTTTCAGTACGCCATCCTGGATTGCACACTCGAAAGATTGCATTATCCCAAGAATTACATTTAAACGGCACTTATATTTATTTTTATATTCAGAAGAATGTGAAACCTTCTCAATTGGCAAATCATCCGAATATGACTTGAATTCCTTAAAACGCGCCAAGTAATATTTGCGTTCCTGGAATGCAAGGCTGTATAAAAAATAATTCCGCACGTTTTTATACTTCCCACAATTTCTTATAATGCCTTTAACTCCATCTCCTTCGCTTTGTGATCTAAGAGTATTTTTAAGGCCTTTTAACAATTGTTTGTATTTCATATAATAAATAATTTGATAAAAAGGATATAAAAGTGTTTGTATAGATGTTTTAATATCTGGAAAGATTGATATTATTTGCTTTTTAAACTTATTTTCTCTGGAATAAAAATATAGAGAATGATTGCAAAAATTACTCCTAATCCACCAAGAAACGAAAATGTTTGAAGCGCTCCAAGATTATCTGCAATTATTCCTGCAGTAATCGGGCCTAGTATATAGCCAAAGTTTGAAGAGAAATCACCAAGCTCCTGCACTTCTTTTTTTAGTTTAGGAGATTTTTGTATTAGATGCGCGTATGTAGTTTGTATTACAGGAGTCATCATACATGTAAAACATGCAGATAAAAACACGATTAGGATTACAAACACTGGATTTTTAAAAAAAGAAACTGATAAAAGAATAAACGAGCCTAATAAAAGACCTAAAAGAGCAGTTTTTTTATTTCCAAATTTACTAGTTATACTACCTATAAAACCACCGATTATTAATAATGGGATATAATATGCTACCATAAACAAGCCATCAAACGGCTCAATATCAAGATGTTCTGCAACTATTGGGCCAAGCGTCATAAAAAATGAATCAAAAACCGTTGCAAAACAGGCTAAAAAAAGCAATGGTAAGATTAATTTTCCAGTTTTCTTTAAAACATTAAAATCTTCTAAGATACTTCTTTTCAAATGATTTTCAGTAGATGGGGTATGTTGTTTTTTATTTCTAACTTCAAATAAAAGCAATAAGAAAAATAAAATTGAAATTAAAAGAAATACTAGTGCCAAAACAAACGGCTCCCAGCCAACAGAATCAATTATTAAAAAACCTGCAATTAATGGCGCAAGCAAATATCCAAAAGATTGAAACATTTGCAAAATTCCAAATTTTGATGATAATTCCTTGCTTGTATGATACCTGCTAACAAAATCAAGTGTTGCAAAATTCTTAAGGTCATAGTATAAACCCCACATCGCCATTGCCAAAATAAATAGTAGAAAAGAATTTGCATTCCAAACTATGAAAATATACAAAGCACAAATAGCAAACATTGCAATGAAAAGCCTTCTGTAAAATGAGGTTTTAAATATTTTATATATTGTGAAATCAAAAAATGCACCAGATATCGCAGCAGTTGAAAAAATAATCCCAAGAAGCGTTTTTGAAAATCCGTGCTCTGTAATCAGGAGCGGAAGCAGGTACATTAAAATTCCATCGAAAAGCAGTAAAAAAATTATCATTACGCCAAATGTGGATATCAATTTATTTTTAGACGCGATATTTGAAATCCCAGTAAATAGGTTTAACGTATTCATGAAAAAGATAATAATTGACAATTTAAATATTTAACTCAGCCGTTTTGAAAAGAAAAAAAATCGTTTTTTTTAGTTTTTTTTATTTCCTTTTTCAAATATGGCAAATGCATCTTTTACAGAAATCGGCTTTTCAGCCCTTTGAAGATATTCTGCTGCCCAAGGAGAATCAGAGTAATATTTTTTCATTATAATGTCTGTGTTACCAAGCAGGCTTATAAACAATTCAAGTTCTTTTTGGTTTGTCGGAAGCCTTATCGGGCTTTCATTTGAAGAGGAATCCATCGCATATTTCCAATCTGATTCGACTCCTTCAAGATTCATTTCTGACGAGACAAACCCGTTATACATTAGCCTTAAAAGCTCTTTTCCATCTTCTGCTGAAATATCTCTTCCTATTCCCCTTATTGCAAAAAACATTGGAACAGATTTCCACTCCTCTTTTGTATATTTTTTGCCTTCCTCCCATTCAGTATCAGACTGCCTGTAACGCATTGAACTTGGGGGAAAAACAGAAAATCCATTTGAACCGTGGAAAATAAGCCTTCCAAAAGAATCTCTAACTTCACTTGGTCTAAGGCTTGGGAATTCTGTTTCCAAAACAACAGACATTAGCTTATTTCCAAATTTTCCAGAAGGATAGTTTGTTTTTAGAGCTTTTTGGGCATCAAGCGCATATTCATCGCATTTTGTTATCATTGCGCTTTCAACAAATGTTGCAATCATATTTCTTCTATACTCTGGCAAAACTGCAATATGTGCCATATAAAACTCATTAATTTTTTTGTTTGCAGAAAAGGTTCCGTCAACTAATCCAACAATCTGTCCTTTTGGATTTTTAACTATAAAAAAAATTAATCCTTTTGTATATTCTATTGTGCCTTGCGGATTTTTTTCAAGTATTCCTGCAGCCTTTTCATTCATAAATTCCATTACCACAGTTGATGGGTCAAGTTCATCTGTATTAAACGACTTCGAAAGTAGAGTATAACTATCAACATAAGCAGAAGAAAGAGGATTTGTAAGTGCATAAACAGAATAGCCTTTTGTTTCATTTATTACTTTTTCTTTATCTATGCCATCTGCGATATAATTTATGTTTATATCTATCTTTTCAACCCCAATACTATCAAGGTCTTTTGGAATTTCTCCTTTTTTTGCCATTTTATCAAGCATTGAAAGGCGCATTTTTTGTGCTTCTTTTAGCCTTTTGCTTATCTGCTCTGTTTGTACAAGAGCTTCTGCTGTTTTTTCATTTTGTATTGTTTGGTCTTTCAAAAGAGCTGCGCTTCTAAGCCAAAACACGGCTTCAGAATAAAGAAAGTCTGCTTCTCTTTTATGCGCATTTGCAAGCTCTGGCGAGTATTTTTCTATTTTGCTATGAAGCTGTTTTTCATATCTTTGGAAGTGAGAAACAATATCCATAATCTTTTCTGCATCAGTGCGCATATTTTCTGGAAGAGAAATGACAATTGAAATTCCTTTTTCTTCCATTGGCCGGCCAAACTTTTTTGTCCCGATTTCAAAAATCGATGTTTTTTCACTTCCAGTTTTGTGAAGCTTGCCAGAATGCCCTGAAGCAGATAATATTAGGGATTGAATAGTATCATTTGTTTTTGGCTTTTTTTGGTTATTGTACATATAAAATATCGCATCCATTGGATTTTGAAATGCAAAAACTAGATTATTATTCTCTTTTTGCAAAAAATCCTTTAATTGTAAAAATTCATCATTTGAAAGGTCTGCAAGAGAAATGCTTTTTGAATTTTCCTTTTCGTAAAATTCTCTAGCTTTGATCATATTATATTTTATGGATAAATGTATTAATATACCTTTCTTTTTGGTTTTAAAAACAGTATAACAGTACGGCAAAACTTATAAGCTTCATTTATTAATTAGAATCGCATGAAACTTGAAAAATTCATTAAAAATATGCCAAAAGCAGAGCTTCACTTGCATATTGAAGGAACATTTGAACCAGAATTAATATTTAAAATTGCAAAAAGAAATAAGATCAAATTAAAATATAATACAATAAAGGAATTGAAAAAAGCTTATAATTTTAAAAATTTGCAGGACTTTTTAGATATTTATTATCAGGCAGCAGGGGTTTTGAAAACTGAGCAGGACTTTTATGATTTGACAGCGGCATATTTGAAAAAAGCAGTAAGTCAAAAGGTTTTGCATGCTGAAATATTTTTTGACCCGCAGACGCATATGGAAAGAGGAATTAGTTTTAAAAAAATAATTACTGGAATTCATAATGCTTGCAAAAAATATGAAAGAAAGATTAGCACAAAATTAATTATGTGTTTTTTAAGGCATCTTGATGAAAAGTCGGCGTTTAAAACATTAGAGTCTGGGACTGTATATAAAAAATGGATAACTGCAATTGGTCTTGATTCTTCAGAAATTTCAAACCCTCCTTCTAAATTCAAAAATGTTTTCAAAAAAGCAGAAAAACTTGGATTTTTATCTGTTGCTCATGCAGGAGAGGAAGGACCTGCTGAATATATTTGGGAGGCGATTGATATATTAAAGGTTTCAAGAATAGACCATGGAAACCATTCTATTGATGATAAGCAATTAGTTAAAGAGCTTTTGAAAAGGAAAATTCCTCTTACAATGTGCCCATTATCAAATTTAAGATTAAAAGTAGTTAAGGATTTGAAAAAACACCCCTTAAAAAAAATGATTGGAATGGGCCTTGCAGTAACTATAAATTCAGATGATCCTGCTTATTTTAGCGGGTATATAAATGAAAATTATATTGTAATGCAAAAGGCGCTAAAACTTTCAAAAAAAGAGATTTATCTTATTGCAAAAAATTCTTTTGAATATTCCTTTTTAAGCCAAATTGAAAAAAACAAATTGATAAACCGGCTTGAAAGATATTATAAAAGAAATTAACTATTTTTCCATTGCTTTTTTTCTAAGTTCTTGCGGCATTTTCTCAATTGCATAGCGCAGGGCTGTTCTTGGCATTTTTGATTTTCTTTTAATTACGTAATCGAAGATTTCTTTTTGATTGAACCTGCTTTGCTCTTTTAATAGCCAGCCGTATCCTTTTTGCACAAGATCTTCTTTATCTAAAAGAAGGATATCTGCAATTTTAATTGATTCGATTAGGAATTTTCCTTTTTTTGCAGGAATTATTAATGAAACTGCAGATGCGCGCCTCATCCAATGATTTTTAGATTTTGCCCATTTTTGAAGGAATTTGACATAAGATGGGAATTTTTCAATAAATGCGCCAACAGTATGATTGCATAATGTATCGCAGGTTGCCCAATTTGATACATATTTTTTTATCCATTTTTCAAACACCAAAAAATCATTTTCTTCAAAATTTTCACGAACCTTATAAGACCAGTTGCAGGCAATAAATGATTCTTCCATTATGCCTGAATTTAAAAGCACTTCGCAAAAAGAGTAGATTTCTTTTTTTTCAAGGGTTTTTATTTTTTCAAAATATTTTTTTGAGATTTTTGTAACAATTGCAGTTTTTACCCCATAAACTATTATTTTTTCCTTGAAAAATCTTTTGGCAGTGTTTTTGGTTTTTTCATCTGCATTTTCTAAAAGCTCTTTTCTAATTTCGAATAGTATTTGATTTTTGTTCATTTAAATTACCTAATTTTTATATAATAAAAGGTTTATGTAATAACTAAATAAGATGCAAACACTGCACCTTTTAATATAGTTGTCTTTGAAAAATTTAAAGCGCCTCTTCAAGTTTATTTTTAAGTATTTGAAGGAAATTGCCC
>CAZLIX010000053.1:0-5950 GCA_964559795.1 Microcaldota archaeon | reverse complement strand
TGCGCCATATCGATATTTTTCTTTCCCTGTTCTGCAAGGGAAATATTTTTTATTTCATAATCATTTGTTGAATCCATAAAAACACCTATCAAAATTAAAAAAATATATAGGTTAACAATTAAAAGATTATCAGATTTTAACTAAAGGATCTAAAAGAGATATTAAATGGATGTAATGGAACAGAAATTTCAAGTGATTTGTCATAACCGAATGGAAATGATTTTACTTCTTGATACACTTCTTTTGTTTTATTTATTAAATTGTCTAATATTATTTTTGCAGTCATGGAGGGTGCAACATTAGTGCTTAAATGCCCAAATGCACCCATAACAATTTCTAAAACTCCAAGCAGTGCGCGACTTTTTAAAATATCATCGACTATTGGTTTTAATTCAAGGTTTTGATCACCATTTTCTATACAAACTAAAACCAAAAGAGCGTTATTTGAAGTTATCTTTTGATTAGTTTCATCTAAAGACGGGATACTATTCCCAAGTCTTTTTCTCATTCTTTTTTCCATTTGTCTTTTTTTAGACGGGGTTTTATTTGTTTGCGTATCTATTGTTAAATTTTTTGAATGCATATATAATATTTTCATATTATCACCAATTTGTGTCTTTTTATGGAATTATATAAACAAAAGAGATATATTAAACTTTTCACAAAATTTTTACAAAAAAGTAAAGTTTTTTAATTATTTATATATTAAATAGCAAATATGACTGTAGAAAAATTAGATTTAATAGATAAAAGAATAATTAGCGAATTAGATAAAAATGCAAGAATTAATTATAGCCAATTAGGTAAAAAAATAAAAGTTGCAAAAGAAACAATAAAATATAGAATAAAACAATTAGAAAAAAACGGGACGATAAAAGGATATTATACAGTAATTGATTTTTCAAAATTAGGCTTTATTGTAAATAGAATTTGCATAAGAATACAAACCTCGCTTGAAAAAGAGAAAGAAATGAACGAATATCTTTTAAATTCAAAGAAAATTGCGGTTTTTTATCGTGTTAACGGCCAATACCATATAATCCTTGGAATACGGGCAAAAAATATATGGGAATGTGAAAAATTTTGGAATGATTTTAAGGAACGATTTGGAGATTATATTACAATTGTTAATTCATCAATATTTACTAAATATACTGAATTTTCAAGAATATATCTTCTCGAAGATAAAGGCGAAAAAAAAGAATTTATTACATTATCTGAATCAAAACCTGAAAAAATTGATGAAATTGATGAAAAAATAATATTATTTTTATCTAATAATGCGCGAGCCCCGTTAATTGAAATTGCAAAAAATACAAAAACAAGTATAATGACTGTAAGAGAACACCTAAAAAAATTAATTAATAACAAGATAATAACTGGATTTAGAATTATAATTGATTTGAGGAAAATAGGGATGGAATATTATAAAGTTGATTTATGGATAAAAAGAATGGAAAAACTAGGTGAAATTTCAAGGCATATTCTCTCGCATCCGAATGTAATTTATACTGAAAAAAGTATTATAACAAGCGATCTTGAATTCGACATTGAAGTTGAAAATTTTGAAAAATTTATTGAAATAATGGATTATTTCAAGAAAAAATTTCCAGAGGATATAAAAGATTATAAATATTATTCGCTCATAAAAAATTATAAGATGATATATGCCCCTTCTATATAAAAAGAAGGGTATATTAATATTATCTTAGAAAAAAAATTGGTGATTTTAATATGGCAAAGAAAACTAAAAAGAAAACTGTGAAAAAAGCAAAGCCAAAAAAGACATCAGGATGCTGTTGCTGCTGCGATTAGCATTATTTTTATTTTTTTTTCAAAACAACCGCACTTTCACGCGTTTCAACTTTTAGGCGATTAAATGAGGCATTTCTATTAAGAGATGTAATAATTTCTGGATTTTCAAAACCGATTCTTTCGCCAATTTGGCAAAATAATTCATCAACTAAGATATGATAATCATGCATAATTGAATTTCCAACTACAAAAACAGCGTAAGAATTATTTTTTAAAACCCGATATGACTCTTCTAAAACTTTTTCCATATCAGAAAAATAAGAGCCAATTATCGGATATTTTATTCCAAAATCCTCAACTTCTGGTGGCACTTTCTCTAATTTTTTTACAGCTTCATGAAAAGATCCAAGAGACCTGTTCCGCGAATTATATACACAATAAAGATCTAATGATAATAAGCTCAGTTCAATTCCATATATTTTAGTATAATCAATATTATTTAAATAAGGGGGAGAGGTTATTAATATGTCGGCAGAATTATTTTCTAAATTCATTTTTTTTGCGCTCCCGATTTCAATTTTTGGAACTGACCCTTCAATTCTATTATTTTCAAGATCCAAAATCATTTTTTTTATTCTCTTTTTGAATGCAATTTTTGCAGGAAATGCGCTTTTATTCTTGTCAAATTTTAAAACTCCGCCGTCTTTTAGTAAAAGAGAGGATTGTGAAAGAATAGAAATTAGGCCAAGCAAAAAAAGGTTATGGATTTTTTTATCTTCAACAGCTGAAATAGCCTCTCTTGCCCTTAAAATAAAATTCAGGGATGATTTTGGAAAAATTTTTTCAGGGTTAAAAAATTCCGTATTCCATTTTAAAGAAGGAGTAGTTTTTTCAATTTCAGATGATAAATTCTTAAATAAAGCTTTGAAAGACTCGATGTCCTCTTTTGAATAATTTTCACATTTAACTTTTGATACAAAAACTGCAAATTTTGAAAATAAAAGAGTAGTTCCAATACCGCAAAAAGGATCAACAATCATGCCTTTGTCAATTCCGGCCTTTTTTATGAAAAAATCCACGCATTCCGGAGAATATGCTTCCTTATAATAAAACCAATTATAGATTGGCTTTGTTTTTGAAGGTGAAAATGTAAAATATTCCCCAAGCTCGGAAAAGTTTGAGATTTTCATTTTAATGCATCTTTTGAAAGCTTATCTGCAATTGAATTTTCTTCTCTTGGGATATGCTCGAAATGAATTTCAAAATTTTTTGGAACGATCGATTCTATTTTTGATTTCAGTTCTCTTAAATGAAGCTCTTTTATCCTATATTGGCCGCTTAATTGTTTTACCACAAGAAGGCTATCTGATCTTACAATAAGGCTTTTTGCGCCAAGTTCAAGTGCTTTTGAAAGTGCAAAAAAAACCGCATTATATTCTGCAATATTATTAGTTCCTTTTCCAATTGCCATCGAATTTCTAAAAATTTCCAAATCGTCTTGAAAAATTACAAAGCCTACTCCCATCGGGCCGGGGTTTCCAGAGCAGGCACCATCAGTATATGCTATCATATTTAAAAGATTTAAAAGAACTCTTTATATATATTTTCATTTAATTTTCATTAATTAAATTAATTTTAATTTAGAAGAGGTAACCAAATGGAAAAAGAAAAAATTGAAAAATTGAAAAATCTTGGTTTTGGAAATCTTGAAAATGAAATAATGCACTTTAACCAATATGAACTAAGATATTGCTTTGAAAAAAAATATATAGAAGAAAAACAAGGTTTCAATGGAAATGAAAATATTTATAAGGTATTTAAAGAATTACGCCAAAACGGGATAATAACTAGGATTGGAAAAGACAATGAATTGCTTAGGGTTTACCAAAAAGGATACAGACCAGGTGAAGATAGGACAAAATATTTAATGAAAGTTTTTGGAAAAAATGAAAAAATTCAAAAAGAAGACATAACGCAATTGCTTAAGATAAGCAAAAAAATGAGAAAAGAACTTGTTTTTGCATTAGTTGAAAAAGAAAAAATAGAGTATATAAAAATAGGCTATACTGCTTTTTTTTGATATATTTCAAAGATTTTATTCACTGTTTTTGAATTTATTTTTATCCCGCGTGAATTATGCGGAACTAGACCTCCTGAAAATTTTTTTGGAATGTGCAAAAGCTCGTGAATTAAAATTTTTATTTTCTCTTCTTCAGTCAAATTATCAAAATTTTCAGATAAAACTTCGATTACATAAAATGGATTTATATCAAGAGCAATTCTCCATATTTTTGGAAGAGACCAAATTCTTGCATAGGCTCTTGCCTTTGCGCCAAAAGACCTCATCGAAAATATTCTGGCATCAATTATGTAATCCATTTCCAAAACAGAAAGAATCTTTTCTATTTTTACCTGAACATCCGGTGCTTTTTCTATTTCCACGATTTAGAATAATGCCAGAAATAAATTAAAAGTATATCTTTTTACCACTATGTTTAAAAATTGTTTTCTGTTAAAGACATATTATGTCCTTCCAAGAGGTATATAAGGTTTCAAAACTTATTCTTCTGCGAAAACAAAGATCGGAATTTTTATTTAAAAAAAATTATCTTTTATGGAAAGGCTCAAAAAATAGCATCCTTATTTCTTCGATAGAATCGGAATTATTAAATCTAGAAAAAGAAATAAAACAAATAGAAAAAATATATGGACAGATTAAATTGGTTTTCCCTGATGACAAAAAAATAAAAGAATTGGACGATAAATTATCAACTTTTAAGGAAAGCGATATATTTTTAGCGATGGAAGAAAAAAAAGGGGAAATATATGAATTGCTGATGCAAAAATCAGGGATTATGAAAAAAATATATGAAAATTTGAATGATGTTGTTAGAATAAATTTAGAAATCATCAAATTAAATGAAAACGACAAAAAAAATGTCTGCGAATTGCTTTAAAATAAGGAAAAATTCTCATATGGGCAGCTTTCAAAAATAAAAGATGAAAGAACGCTAGTTAAATTATCCATTCTTTTTTCAAGGCTTGACTTTCAAGTTCCAAAAGAAAAACTTAATGTAATTGAAAAACGCATAGAATTTGATGAAAAAACCATTTGGGTTCCACAGGAAAAAGTTCAGGAGATAGGAAATGTGCATAAAAACGCGCAGGAAATGTCAAAAAAAATACAATTATGGAATGCTCAAAGGCAAATAAAAAAATTTACTGAAAAAGAAGAACAGGATTTTGAATTGCTGCAAAAAGAATATCTTGAAATTTTAAAAGAAAAAGACAGCATTCTTGAAAAATTTGGTTCAATTTAAAATTTTTGAAACATACGGCCCATCGGGCTTATAACCAAATTTATAATAATATTTTCTTGCGCCAACACCGCTTATAATTACGAGCTTATTTTTACCGTTTTTTCTTGCCTCATTTTCAGCTTCGGCTAAAAGCTTCTGGCCAAACCCCATATGCTGAATTTCTCCTTTTTTATCTATGGGTATTTCAGGGCCATAAATATGCAACTCACGAACTATTGCTGCTTTTTTTCCTATTTCTTTTCTTGGGCTGTCTTTTGGTATCCTAAGCCGTATAAAACCTATAAGATATTCTCTATCAACAAATGAAATAAAGATTTCTTTTCCGTCGCTTGCCAAATAATCTATTTTTCTTAATTTTGGATTTTTTATAATTTGCTTATTAAGGCCAAGTTCACGATAACGAATCTCGTTTACTTTTATTTTTTTTTCTTTGATTCTCTTTTCAACAAGCTCTCTTAGGTTGCTTTTTTTAACTCCAAAATCTATAAGATTTGCAGGTATATCCCTTTGAATTCTCATTATCCTTACATATTCAGGTACATCCCGATACCACTCTGAAATAATTTCAACTGCCTCCTCATCATTAATAGGAATATGTTTTTTGGCTAAAATAAGGTTATACAGCTGAGTTCCTTTTATTATAAGGGTTGGATAAATTTTAAGCATATCTGGCTTAAATTCTTCTCTATTAAAAATTTTTTTTACCATGTTTATATCAATTTTTTTATTTGAGCCATAAAGCCCAGGCATTAAGTGATAACATACTTTAAGCCCATAATTTTTGGCAAGTTTTGTGGCAGTAATTACATCTTGTACTTTATGCCCCCGTCTTATTTTTAGATAAATCGCATTATTTGGATTTTGCACCCCAAATT
>CAZLIX010000052.1:0-5993 GCA_964559795.1 Microcaldota archaeon | reverse complement strand
GACGACGATGGTTATCCTATCGAAGGGGGCCTTGTCGATGTAAGGCTTGGGGTAGTTGACCCAGGGCTTAGATGCAAAACTTGTGGGGGAAGGGTAAGAGAATGTCCTGGCCATTTTGGTCATATAGATCTTGTAAGGCCAGTAGTTCATGTTGAATTTGCAAGATATATTTTGCAGGTTTTAAAGCATACCTGTCCACACTGCCATAAATTTTTTGAAAAGGCAGTAATTCCAAAAAAATCAAAAAAAGAAGAAGAGAAAATGGATGTAGTTGAAATTGAAGTTGAAGAATCAATAATTGATTCAGCAGAATCAATTGAAAAATCAGAGAAAAAACCAAAAGCTAAAAAAACAAAAGCATGTCCTCATTGCCTTGGAATTTTACCAGAGCTCAAACTTTTAAAGCCAACCGCATTTTATTATGATTCAAGAACAATGCTCCCTTCTGAAATTAGAGACTGGCTTTCAGCAGTTTCTGATGCAGATTTAAGACAGCTCGGTTTTGATCCGGTGTTTTCAAGACCAGAATGGATGATAATTACCTCTCTTATTGTTCCACCTGTAAGCACAAGACCTTCAATTACTCTTGAAACAGGTGAAAGAAGTGAGGATGATTTAACACATAAATTAGTAGATATAATAAGAATAAATCAAAAACTTGAAGCAAATATAAATGCAGGAGCACCTCAATTAATTATAGAAGACTTATGGGAATTATTACAATATCATGTTACGACCTTTTTTAATAATGAAACTGCAAATATTCCTCCCGCAAGGCATAGAAGCGGAAGGCCATTAAAGACACTTGCACAAAGGCTTAAAGGAAAAGAAGGAAGATTTAGATATAATTTATCTGGAAAAAGAGTTAATTTTTCAGCAAGAACAGTTGTTTCTCCAGATCCAAGAATAAAAATTTCAGATGTTGGAGTACCGCCAGATATTGCAGAAGAACTAACTTCCCCATTATATGTTACCGAGTGGAATCTTGAACAATGCAAATCAATAATACTCGGGAAAGAAAAAGATGTTGCAAATTATATTTTAAGAAAAGATGGAAGAAAACTTAAAATCAACCCAGAAAATAGAGAAGAGATTGCAAAAGAACTTAAAGTGGGTTCAATAATTGAAAAAGCAACTTGTAATGGAGATATCGTACTTTTTAATAGGCAACCTTCATTGCATAGAATTTCAATGATGGGCCATGAGGTTAGGATAATCCCAGGAAAGACTTTTAGGGTTAATCCAATTGTTATTTCTCCTTATAATGCGGATTTTGATGGAGATGAAATGAATCTTCATATGATGCAAAATGCCGAAGCAAAAGCAGAAGCAAAATATCTTTCAAAAGTTGATGGCCAAATTCTTTCTCCAAGACATGGGCATGCAATAATAAAGCCACAGGAGGACCATATTTCAGGGCTATATCTTTTGACTCATGATAAATCCTCATTTACAAGAATTCAAGTACAAAATATGTTATACTTAATTAATCATGAGGATGCGATTCCAAAACCTGACTTAAAAAACGATGAATATTCCGGAAAATTAATTTTTTCAATACTTCTTCCAAAAAACTTTGAATTTAAATCAGATTCAAAATTAAAAGGAAAATTAGTAATTGAAAAGGGAAAACTAATAAAAGGAGTTTTAGACAGCAAAACAATAACAGAAATTGTTGAAAAATTGTTTTTAGAATATGGAGAAGAGGAATGCTCTAACTTTTTGAATAAGTCTAGTGTGCTCTCACTTGAAATTATAAGTCGATTTGGTCTTTCAGTTTCCTTGAAAGATTATACTGTAAGTGATAACGCGTCCAAAAAAATAAATGATATAAACAGGAAAGCGGAAAGAGAAGCGGATAATTTAATTATGCAGTATAAGAATAAAACCCTTGAAAGATGCCCAGGCATGAGCCTTAAAGAAACACTTGAAAATACTATAATGCAGGCATGTTCAAAATCAAGATCTTTAATAGATGAAATTGTACGCGAAGACCTTGGAAATGATAATTCATCAATTATCATGGCAAATATTGGTTCAAGAGGAAGCCTTTTGAATGCAGTTCAGATGTCTGCCGTTGTTGGTCAGCAGGCAGTTAGAAGCAAAAGGCCTTCAAGAGGATATGAAAAAAGGGCGCTTGTATTCTTTAAAAAAGAAGATTTAGGAATAAAATCAAAAGGGTATGTTGAAAATTCATTTAGAACTGGTCTAACTCCATACGAATTTTATTTGCATGCAATGGGGGGAAGAGAATCGCTTGTAAATACAGCTATTAGGACTGCAAGATCTGGTTATATGCAAAGAAGATTAATTAACGCACTTCAGGATATGGTAGTATATAAAGATCTCACAGTAAGAGATTCAGGTTTAAATATAGTGCAATTTATTTATGGAGGAGACGGAAAAGACCCAATGTATTCTGCAAAAACTGATGCAGTAGTTGATGATGTCAAGCAGGACGATGTTGATACCGCTTAGGTGATATTTATGCCAAAAAAGCAAAAATTTGAAATAAGCCCATTTGAGGCAGTTGGAACAGTTGCAGCGCAAAGTATTGGAGAACCTGGTACACAAATGACAATGCGTACATTTCACTATGCAGGGGTTGCAGAGCATGTTCCTACAGGTCTTCCAAGATTGATTGAACTTGTTGATGCAAAAAAAGAGCCAAAAAAACCCATGATTGATATATATTTTAAAGAATCCTATAAAAAAAATAATGCGAATGCACAAAGGGTTGCAAAAGAAATCGAGGAAGTATTAATTGAAGATGTTGCAAGAGTTATTGATAATTTATCAGAAAAACAAATATTATTGCGGTATAGAGAAAAAGAAGGAAAAGTTTTAGGAGTTTCATTTGAAAAAATAAAAAAAATGATTAAAGATGAATTCAAAACAGGGATTAGAACTTCAAAAACAAGCATAAAAATTATATTTTCTGAAAAAGATTTAAAGCTTAGAATGATAAGAAAATATGCAAATAAACTTAAAGGAACTGTAATTTCAGGAATACCTGGAATAAGAAGGGCAGTAGTTATAAATACAGAAAAAGAAAATTTTATTAGGGCAAGTGGCTTTAATGTTCTTGGAGTAATAGGCTTTAATAATACTATTGATGAAAACAGAATTTATACAAACAGCGTCAAGGAAATGGAAAAAATTTATGGAATTGAAGCTGCAAGAAATGTTCTTGTTCATGAAATAAAACAAGTTATGGATCTTCAGAAACTTTATGTTGATATAAGGCACATCATGCTTATTGCAGATGCACTTTGTTCAAGTGGTATATACAGGCCAATTGGAAGACATGGTCTTTCAGGTCAAAAAACAGGAGTATTTGCAAGAGCTGCTTTTGAAGAAACAGTAAAGCATTTAGTTAATGCAGCATCTTCTGGTGAAGAAGACAGGCTTATCGGAGTTACTGAAAATATAATCATAGGACAAACAGTGCCAGTTGGAACTGGAAATATAAAACTCGTAATGAAAAAATAGGTGAATAAAAATGGCAGATGAAAAAGAGATTGATGAAGAAGTTGAAGAAACAGAAGACAATACGGAAAAAAATAAAAAGGACAAAAAAGCAAAAAAAGTTCCTCCTAGGAGAAGAAAATCAAAAAAGGAAAGAGAAAGTTCCATTACAAAAGAAATTCGTTTGGTTGTTGAAACAGGAAAAGTCTCATTTGGATTTAGAAAATCAATAAAAAATACAAAGGATTCAAAAGTAAAACTTTTAATTGTTTCAAATAATATCCCAAAAGTAAATCTCAATGAAATAAATATATTTGCAAAGCAATCAAATACTCCAGTAGTTTTATTTGATGGAAGTTCAAAAGATCTTGCAAATATTTGTGGTAAGCCTTTTTTAGTATCTGTTTTGTCAGTATATGAAAAGGGAGAATCAAATATTTTTGATTTGACAAAGCAGTGATAAAATTGGCAGAACTAACTCAGGATCATCTGAAATATTTTTCAGAGTTTCAAAGAATTACCGGTATTTATCCTGCAGATTGCATCGATAGCGATTCTTCATTTATATTTTTAGTTGAAAATAGGGGAGAATTATACAAATGTATAGGCAGGGATAGTGCAATTATAAAAAGCCTTAATAATGTATTTAAAAAACCAGTATTTGTATTTATCCGGGGAAATGATTTGGATTCACAGATTAAAAATATTTTTTATAATCTTAGCAACATGAGTATAAAAAAAATAGAAAAGAATGGAAAAATTGCAGTAACCTTAATTGTTCAAGAAAATGAACGCGGTTATGCTGTCGGAAAAGGAGGAATAAAAATAAAAGGGATAAGAGAGCTTTTATCAAGAATATATGATATTCGTGATTTTCAGCTTAGGACTACAAAAGAATTTAGGGAAGATGATTTTCAAAAAGAATCATTTCCAGAATAAAAACCCTTTTAAACTCTTCTAAGTAAAAATTTATTCCATCATCTTTACTATTAATTACAGGTGTATTAAATGGGAAATGGAGAAAGAGCAGGAAGAAATATAAAAAAAAGCAGGAAAAGCCAGAGATGGCTAAGCAAAAAATACAAGAGAAGAACCCTTAAATTAAAGGAAAAATATGATGCATTAGAAGGTGCACCACAGGCAAAAGGAATTGTTCTTGAAAAGGTTACAAGAGAACAAAAACAGCCCCACTCAGGTCTTATAAAATGTGCAAGAGTGCAATTAATAAAAAATGGTAAAATTATTACTGTTTTTGCACCAAGAGATAAGGCAATTACTTTTGTAGATGAACATGATGAAGTAATAATTGCAGGTCTTGGCGGATCACAAAGAGGCCCTATGGGTTCTATTCCAGGAATTAAATATAAAATTGTAAGTGTAAATGGAGCAGATCTTCAAATGCTTAGAAGAGGCAAAAAAGAAAAACCTAAGAGGTAGAGTTAAATGGTAAAATTATTTGAAAAATATGATCTTGAAAATATCGAAGTTAAGGATCCAAGTTTAAGGCAAGTAATATCTTTTGCACCAATTGCGCTTCCGCATTCGTTTGCAAGGGCAAAAAAATATTCTCTTGGAAAACTTAAAGTAAATGTTGTTGAAAGGCTTATAAATAAGCTTATGAGAGGAGGAACAGGAGAAAAAACCTCTGGAAAAGTAATTAGAACACATGGAAGGCTTCAAGGAAAAAAATTAAAGGCAATAAAATTTGTCGAAGAATCCTTTAAAATAATTGAAGAAAAAACTAAAAAGAATCCAATTCAGGTATTAATAGATGCACTTGAAAATTCAGCTCCAAGAGAAGATGTTACAAGAATTGCATATGGTGGAGTTAAATATCAGGTTGCAGTAGATGTTTCTGCAACAAGAAGAGTAGATATGGCACTTAGAAATATAACTCTTGCAGCATTAATGGGTTCATTTAACAAGTCCAAATCACTTTCAAAGTCTCTTTCAGATGAAATTTTATACGCAGCAGCAGGCGATGTTCAAAATAGCTATGCAATAAAGAAAAGAGATGAATCTGAAAGAATGGCAAGAAGCGCTAGATAATTTATTTTTGTTTTTTTATTTAATTATTCTTTTTTAAGAATAAAATTGGTGAAATTATGGTAAGAAAAGAAGTAGTAGTTGATGAAATACAAAAACTTATGGATAATTTGGAATATATAAGAAATATTGCAATCGTTGCTCATGTTGATCATGGGAAGACAACGCTTTCTGATTCTCTTGTTGCTCGCGCAGGTTTAATTTCAAAACAACTTGCAGGCTCTCAAAGGGTATTGGACTATGATGTGCAAGAACAAGCAAGAGGAATTACAATTAAATCTGCAAACATTTCTCTTGGGTTTAATTATAATGGGAATGATTATCTCGTTAATCTTATTGATACTCCAGGACATGTTGATTTTGGAGGCCATGTAACAAGGGCTATGAGGGCCGTTGATGGTGTTGTTTTAGTAGTTGATTGTGTTGAAGGGATAATGCCTCAAACAGAAACAGTATTAAGACAAGCATTAAAAGAAAGG
>CAZLIX010000051.1:0-6109 GCA_964559795.1 Microcaldota archaeon | reverse complement strand
TAATTGTTTCATAAAAAGAATATAAAAAAGAAAAAATAAAAATAGATGTTTAGTTTATTTTTGTTGAAGGATCGACGCAATTTGTTTCACTACTAAGACAATATGCAATTTTTTCTTCAATTTGTTTTCCAATCGAATCGTATGCGTAACCTACATATGTTTCATCAGATATGAATGTCATTGGAACCCCACTAACTGTTTTTCCATATGCATTTGCCATCTGAACCATGTATTGGTAGTTCTCCTGGTTTTCCCAAACCTCACATGTTTTTATAAGTAGTTCTGGGTTTTTGCTTTCAAGTTCTCTTAAAAACTCCTTTTCCTTTGCGCAATACCCACACCCATTACCCCAGAAAAAATAAATTGTTGTTTTTTTTCCGGAAAGATCAGTTACGTTTCCATCAACTCCATTAGTGCAGTCAAATTCAATTTCCTCATTATCTTCTTCAAGCTCTAAACTTTGATTATTTAATGCAAGAACCTCATTAACCTGTTCAATCAAATCATCAACACTTTCTGAAGATTCAAAACCGAGCACATTTTTATAGTCCCTACTTACATAAATAACTGTTTCCTGCCCTGCAAGATCGAATGTTATTCTTATAATTTCATTAAGCGTTACATTCTTTACAGCAAGCGTCTGTTTTGTTCCAATATTTATATATGCAATATTTTCCATCAATGTTTTGATTTTTGCAACCTCTGTTTGATTAGGCTCAAAAACCTCCTTTACAATTAATTCAGAAGGAGTAAGATATCCATATACAAAATATCCAATTGCAAAACCAACAACAAGAGCAATAATGCCAACAAATATTAGCTGGTTTTTGGAATTATCCGATGTGCAGCATTTTTCTTCCTCTTTTTTATCCTTATTATCTTTAGAAGTCATATTGTTATATAGCCAGGTTAAATTTATATATTTATTTTTTATTTTAGGTAGTTTTGCCCCCAAATAAGCCCCAAATCATAAGCATTCGCTAAAAGACGAATAAAAATACGCTATATTTATAAATCAAATTATATTTATAAATTTTAATAGATAAATAAGATATATTTATCAGGTGCATTTATGCGTGATGTTGCGATAGTTGGAGTCGGAATGACTAAATTTGGAGAACATTGGAATAAGGGATTTAGAGAATTAGTAGTTGAAGCAGGAATAAAAGCACTTGAAGATAGTAATGTTCAAGGAGATAAAATTGATGCCGGTTTTGTCGGTACAATGGCATCTGGAAAATTAATAGGACAAGAACACATAGGCGCGCTAATTGCTGATTTTATGGGGTTAAACCCAATCCCAATAACTCGTGTTGAAGGTGCGTGTGCTTCAGGATCCCTTGCATTAAGGCAAGGAGTAATGGCAGTAGGTTCTGGTGAATATAATCTTGTCGTTGTAGGTGGGGTTGAAAAAATGACAGACCTTGGCACAACTGGGGTTACAACTGCACTTGGAGGCGCTGGGGATCAGGAATGGGAACTATTTTTAGGAGCAACATTTCCAGCACTTTATGCATTAATGGCAAAAAGGCATATGATAGACTATAATACAACTGAAGAGATGCTTGCAAGCGTTTCAGTAAAAAACCACGAAAACGGGTCAAAAAACCCATATGCGCAATTTAGAAATAAAATAACAATAGAAGATGTATTAAAATCAAAGATGGTTGCAAACCCGCTTAAAGTTCTTGATTGTTCTCCTATTTCTGATGGTGCAGCAGCACTTGTGCTTGCGCCTTTAGAAGAGGCATACAGCTATACAAAAAAACCAATAAAAATACTTTCATCAACACAGGCAAGCGATACGATAGCCCTTAATTCAAGAGAAACGCTTACAGGAGTTAAATCTGCCCAAATAGCATCTCAGCTTGCATATAAAAAAGCAAAATTAACACCAAAAGACATTAATCTTGCAGAAGTCCATGATTGCTTTACAATAGCTGAAATAATGGCAACAGAAGATTTGGGTTTTTTCAAAAAAGGCGAAGGCGGAATAGCTTCTCTTGAAGGAAGAACCTCACTTAAAGGGGAAATTCCGATCAATACATCCGGAGGATTAAAATCATGTGGCCACCCGGTTGGAGCTACAGGAATAAAACAGCTTGTGGAATTATCCTGGCAGCTTAGAGGAGAGGCTGGGGAAAGGCAAATAAAAGATGCACATATAGGCCTTGCACATAATGTCGGGGGTTCAGGAGCAACAACCGTTGTTCATATAGTTAAAAAGGACTGATAATATGAAATCATCAATATCTCTTACATGGAGAAGAATACCTGAAAGATATAGGCTTGAAGGAAATGAATGCCAAAATTGCAAAACCGCATTTTTTCCTCCACGCGCAGTATGCCCAAAATGCCGCAGAAAAGGAAAGCTTACTGCTAAAAGATTTTCAGGATTTGGAAAAATTCATTCTTATACGCAAATACATGTTCCTCCAGACGGGTTTGAAACACAAGCCCCATATTTTCTTGCACTAATCGATCTTATCGAAGGAGCAAGAATCTTAGGGCAAATAGTTGATTGTAAAGAAGATGAAATAAAAGAAGGAATAGATGTTTTTTCGGTATTTCGGGTGTTGCAAAAAGATGACCCAGAAGGACTTATACATTATGGATTCAAATTTAAGATTCTAAAAAAATAAAAATCTTTTAAAATTTAGATGTATAAAAAGGTTCATGAAAAACCAAAAATTAATTTTAATGTTTTTGTTTCTAGGGGCTTTTCTTTTTTTCGGTTGCCTTGGAATAGAAAACGGGATCAATAACAATACTACAATCCCAGGTGCAGACAAAGATGAGCACGGCTGTATAGGCTCTGCAGGTTATACTTGGTGTGAACCATTGCAAAAATGCATAAGGCTGTGGGAAGAAAACTGCACAGAACCAATTGTTGGAAATGACAAAGATGAGCACGGCTGTATAGGCTCTGCAGGTTATACTTGGTGTGAACCATTGCAAAAATGTATAAGGCCGTGGGAAGAAAACTGCACAGCAAATACACAAAATATCAATCAGGAAGCAATCAAGCACTGCTCTGATGAAAATGTTGCAGCAGTTTATGTTTGTGGTCCATATATTAGGACAGTAAGCTCTCTTTTAGGAGGAGGCTCTACATTCTATGAAAATGGTGCCATTATTGCAACCTGTCCTGTCGTTGGCCCTGATTCAATAAGCGAGGAATGCAATCTTTTATTAAATGGAAACAATTGTATTGAAGAAGAAATAAATTGCTCTGACAAATGCTTTTTAAAAGGGGAAAATAAAGTTCTTTCTTTGGAAGATGCAATTTCCATTGCCAAAGAAAGCGAATGCAGTGAATATGAGTTAAAACCAGAAACCTCAATATGTAATTTTATTACAGGAACATGGTGGATTGATCTTTCTATTCAAAAAACAGGATGCTCGCCTGCATGCGTGATTGACGTTTCAACTGAAAAAGCAGAAATAAATTGGAGATGTACAGGAGAACTTCCACAATAATTTTTTTTCCTTTTTTTATGGTTAGATTTAAAAAGATTTTATACAATTAAACTATTTGGCGTTTATTATGACCGAAAGAGAAATGGTAAATAAAGGCATCTGTCCATCATGCAATTCACCGCTTTCTTTTCAAGAGGGTTGTGTTGTTTGTCATGTCTGCGGTTGGGCAGGATGTGATGGATAAAAATGACCGAAATTGTAGGTATAAATATTGCAGTATTAGTTGTTACAATCTCAATTATCCTTTCTGGTATAATACTCGGCCTTGGGAAGGCATTTTCAATAAAAAGAATAGAGCTTTTCGGTTTTGAAGAACTAATACAATCTATTATTAATGCCGCACTTGTAGGTGGAATATTTGTAATAATAGAGGTTGCGCAAACTATCTCAAAAGAAATGGCCGTTTCTTCTGGCAGTTCAAATTCAATAATTTCTGCGGCATCTCTTTCCTTTAAAGAAATATTTAGTTCAATAAATATTTTATCAGGAGAAATTGTGAAATTATCAATCCTTCTTGGAAACTATCAATCTATTGTTTTAAATTTTGGCCCTATTGAAATACAGCCACTTCAAAACCTCTCTTCAATTTCAAATCTTTTTTCAATAGACCTTATTTTTTCAAATCTATTGCTTATTTTTGTTGATTTCAATTTGATCCTTTTAAATTTTTTTGAACAAAATGCGCTGTTTTTGTTTCTCCCATTAGGCTTGATTTTCAGGTCATTTTTTGCAACAAGAAAAATAGGCGGTTTTTTAATCGCGCTTTCAATAGGCCTTTATTTATTTTATCCATCATTTATAATGATCTTTCCTTTTCCGCATTCAGAGCTTTCAAATGCAACAAATCAAATGGCCTCCATAACTAATAATTCAAATTATACAACAATTCCAATTGTCGATATGAATGACAACTATGTAATCGCCCAGAAAATGGACGAACTTTCGCAAAATGATTTTATTGGTGATTTGACCCTTGCGCACTCTAAAAATTCAGACGCTCTTTCAAAAGCATTGTTATCTGCGGTTTTTGCACCTCTTTTTTCACTCCTAATTACAATCATATTTATAAAAGGACTCGGAGATATTCTTTCAGGGCCAATGTCTTTTTCATTGGGGGTAGTTTAAATTGATAAATAATCGGATAGTCACTTTGTTTTGTATTTGTGGGGCGTTAGTTTCAGTTTTGTTATCAATCATATACACAAGCCCTTTTTTTGTTGTAATAACCTCCATTTTTTTCCTTTTGACAATAATTGTATGGAAATATGGATATGTGCTGTTTTCAATTGCTTCAAAAAGCTCAAACTATTCTGAAAAAAATGGGGAATATGAAATTTCTTCATCAAGAGATTATATTATAAAAAAAACAGAAAAAGGTTATTATGCATCAAAATTTCTTGAAATAAGATTTTATGAAAGCAGCCTTGATAAAGGAAAAGACGGCACAAAAATAATGTTTGATTCATTTGAAAAGGCCATAATCTCTTTAAGAAATGTTGTCAAAATCTCTCTTCTTATTTCTTCTATTGACCTGTCCAAGCATATAGATGACATAAAAACATTAAGGTCTGTTGCAGAATCAAAAAGATCACAAATTTCATCATCGAAATCAGATGAATCTGCAAAAATTGACAGAAAAATTTCAATGTATAACCGTGATTTAGACAGGCTTACAAAAGGCGAAAGGGCAGTTGAAGTTCTTGCGTATGCAACAACAACAGCATTCGGCATAACAAAAGAGGATGCAGTTACAAGGGTTAGGCGCCAGTCAAAAGAAATACACACTATTCTTTCAAGCACACTTGGGTGTTCTATTATCGAACTTTCAGATCTTGATATGATAAAATGCTTTGAATGGGAAAAGTTTATTCCAGTGTCCGGAGAGGATTTAAAAGATGAGGTTTTTTAGAAGGTTATAATATTGAAACTGACAAAATTATTTTCCTCAGATCTTGCATCAAGGATGATTTTAGTTCATCCTCCAGAACCAAGAAAAGAATTGCTCTTATCACAACCATCAAGCGGGGTATATCTTGGAAGAACAAAATATGCAAGAGTTCCAACATATTGGGATTATTCAAAGCTTATTAATCCGCATATTGCAGTAATTGGGATTAGCGGAAGCGGAAAAAGTTATTTTGTAAAGAGCTTTTTAACCCGTTCTTCTCTGATTTGGGATTCTAATGCTATAATACTTGATTGGGTTGGGGAATATGGCACATGGGTAAAACAGGCAGGTGGAAAAGTAATTGACCTTTCAAAAGAAAAATTGAATCTTTTTGATCTTTCATATAGCAATAAAACAACAAGAATAAAACAGGTTTTATCTGCAATCGATGTTTTAGCAAACCTTAAAAATTTTCCCGAAGAGCGGGAGGAAATCGAAAATGCACTTGAAATTACATTTAAAAAATCAAAAAAACCATGTTTTGAAGAAGTATTGAAAGTACTTAGAAAAAAAAACTCCAAGGCGCTTAGGATAATAAAAAGATTTACATATGAAGGCATGGATTTTTTCTCTGCAAAAAAATCACCTGATATAAAAAAACTTTCAAAATCCGGCCTTGTTTCAATTGATTTGCATAATCTGCCAAACGAAGAAATCCGAAGCCTTGCAGGCCTTACAATC
>CAZLIX010000050.1:0-6234 GCA_964559795.1 Microcaldota archaeon | reverse complement strand
ATGGTAAGAGGAAACACAATTTCAGATGGAATAGTTCAGATTAATGCGAAAGTAATAAACCCAGGTTCTTTTTCTCTTGAAGAAAAGTTTGGAAAGCCAAAAGAAGAGAAAAAGGAGTAGCGTTTTATGCAGGCAGAAATAAACCTCGGGCTTTTTGGCCATGTTGACCATGGAAAAACAACTCTCACAAAAGCAATGACAGGAAAATGGACAGACACCCATAGCGAAGAAATAAAAAGAGGGATTTCAATAAGGCTTGGGTATGCAGACGCTTCAATATATTATTCTGAAAATACAAAAAAATACAGCTTTGAAAAAGATCCTAAAAACGAAAGCCAAAAAGAAGTAAAAAGAATCTCGTTTATTGATGCCCCAGGGCATGAAACCTTAATGACAACTGCAATTTCTGCATCATCTATAATTGACTGCGCGCTTTTTCTTATTGCAGCAAATGAAACCTGCCCCCAGCCGCAAACATATGAGCATTTTATGGTTTTAGAATCCCTTGGAATTGAAAACATAATTATTGTACAGACAAAAATAGATCTCGTATCAAAAGAAAAGGCAATTGAAAATTACAACCAAATAAAAGAATTCGTTTCAAAAACCTCATATAAAGATAAGAACATACCAATAATTCCTGTTTGTGCATATCATAAGCTTAACATTGGTATGCTCGCAGAAAAAATCTATGAAAATTTCAAAGCTCCAAAAAGAAGTCCCGATGCGCCGCTTAGGGTTTATATTTCAAGGTCATTTGATATAAATAGGCCTGGAACAAAAATAAAAGATCTAAAAGGAGGAGTAATAGGAGGCTCAGTTGTAACAGGAACTCTTAAAGATGGGCAAGAAGTAATGGTATGCCCAGGAATTACAAAAAACGGAAAAACAAAGCCAATTTTAGTAAAAGTAAATGGGCTTCGCTCGGAAAATACTGTTTTGACACAGGCACACCCAGGAGGATTAATTGCAATAGGGACAATGCTTGATCCTTCAATTACAAAATCAGATGCATTAAATGGAACAGTTCTTGGAGAAAAAGACAACCACCCAAAAATAACAGATGAAGTTTCTGTTTCATATAAGATGTTTAAAAGAAAGGATACTGAAAATGTTTCACTTCTTGAAAGAGAGCCTGTTGTTTTAAGTGTTTATACTTCAACAGGAGTTGGAATGATAACTAAATTAAAGAAAGGAAATGCGCAGATAAAACTAAAAAAGCCCCTTGCAATTGATCCGAAAAGCAAGGTTGCAATAAGCAAGAGGATAGGCCAGAAATGGAGGCTTGTTGCAATAGGGGAAATTATTTAATAAGTATTTAGAATAATTTATTCTTATGCTGGGGTCACCTAGCCCGGTAGGGTGATAGTCTGCTATATCAATTTCAATATTGAAATTGGATGTCTGATAACTATTGGGCATCTGCCTTCGCGAGTTCAAATCTCGCCCCCAGCGAACCTTTAATCTCTTGTATTTGTTTGATTTATTACTATATAACTATAATTAACCCAAATACTACTCCTACTGCCAATATGATAAGAGTTATACCCAATCTCATTTTTTATTCAAAAAGATTTTTTTTATTTCAAATTCAAATGCGCATTAATAAAAAGCACCAATCTGTTAACCGCAGTGTTTTTAAATGTAATTTTGTATATATTATAATTGGTGTAAATAATGGGAAAACAAATAAGAATCACAAGAACAATAGGGGCTGCAAGCGATAAGCCAACCAATATCGCAATTCTTGGAAAATACTCACCCCTAGTTGAATGTTTTAATGCAATTAGAAATTATAATATTGAAAATAGCACAAAGGCAAGATTAGTTTCTGCAAAAACAGCAGAAAAAATAATCGGAGATGTTCGCCTATTAAATGCTGTTTTTCATTCAGGCAATTTCAATTTAGAAACTCCAGTTTGCTCTTTTGATGTCGAGCCATTTTTTCTTGATGTTGTAATTGCACATGAAAAAAGAGATGAAAAATTTAGAAAACATATTATGTCAAGACATGAAGGGGACCCTGCGGTTTTCATTGAAACTGGAAAATACGCAGGTCTGAAAAACACAGCATTGTTAATTTTTGGTCTTTCCACTGCAAATTTAGAGACAAATAAAGGAGATATATTTATTTCAACAAAAGGAGCAAATATAATTCCAATTGAAAACTATTTCGAATCAGGATTTAATCAAGCATTGCAAATGCCAGATAAAAAAATAATAATAATGGATGAGGCATATATTGGAAATCTTGCAGTAAAACCTATATTATTTTCTGCACCTGGAAAAATTGGAAAAATTGAAATGATTTATCTTGAAGGGGCAAAAGTTACAGGAAAATTGCTTACAATTGCACAATTAAGCCAAAGAGACATTTTAAAAGTTCCAAACGGGCAGACAATTGAATTTAGAATCATCTAAATATTCTTTCCATCGTCTTTAATACTTCTTCTGGATCATTGCCAAGCCTTATAAGTGTCGCATGGCCCCTTATTCCTTTTGAGCTTACTTTTGATGTAATAAGCCCAAGCATTTCTAAATCATTTAGGTATTCTCTAAACCATCTAGAACCTCTCGGTTTCTTATTTAATTGAGAGCAAAGGGAATTATACTGCTCATAAACTTCTCCTGAAAATAAAAATCCTTCAAAGCCAGAATCATCAAGCCTCGAATATCTTCCGTCAGATGAAGAGGTTATTTTTGCAAGCGCATATAATACTAATTGATGATGCTCTGGAAGAGAAGAGATTGCCTCTTGCATTAAATCAATTTCAACTTTTTTTCGCGCAAGTTCAACTTCCTCATCGCTTATTGTTTCTTTCTTTTCAGATTGTGCGATTTCACCAGCTTTTGATAAAAGCTTTAGTGCATATCTTGCATCCCCGCTTTCTTGGGCAGTTATTGCAGAGGCAAGATTTATTGCAGACTGCAAGACTGAATTTGATTTAAATCCTTGTGTAATCCTTTGCTCTAAAATATATTTTATTTGTGGGGAGGTATAGGGTGGAAAAACAATTTCACTTTCATATAATGAGCTTTTGCTTCTCGGGTCAAGCTCGTTTTTAAAAGAAAGCCTATTTGAAATTCCAACGAGCCCGAGTGCTCCTGCACTAAGTTCATCATTTATCCTTGTAAGGGTATATATCAATTCATCTAAGTCTTTTACCATATCAATCTCATCTAAAATTACAATAAGGTATTTTTTCCCGTTTAAAAATTCTATTAATTTTTCATAAAAATAAGTTATCCCAAAACCAGCTTTGTCTGTTTCTGGAATATACTGCTTCAAAAGTTTTTGCATTATCCTATACCTTGAATTATATATCCTGCAATTAATATAGCACATCGAGGAGTTTGAATTAATTGAATTAAATTCATTCATTACTTTTTTTACAGTGCATGTTTTCCCAGTTCCCGTTTTTCCGTATATAAAAAGATTTTTTGGCCGCTGCTCTTTTAATGCAGGAGAGATCGTCGTCATTATCTCGTTTATTTGCTCTTCTCTAAATGGCAATATCTGAGGTATATAATGTGGCGATAATACATTCACATCTAAAAAAATAGAAGGCTTTGACAATACCTCATCAAAAGAAGACATAAATAAAACATAAATCAAAACATTTTTAATGGAAAACTAAAAAAAGAAATTAGATTACCATTCCTGCAGCAATCCTGTTTGCCCTTCTTGGATGATTTACATTTAATGAAAGAACTGTTCTTTCTCCTCCAGAGCAAATTACCTCTTCTCCATGTATTTTTATTCCTTTTTCATTTAGTTTCTGCTTTAATTCCTGAATCGTTTGCGTTGCATCTGCTCTTAGCAAAAGCCCCTTTTTTTCTATAATTTCAAATCCATTTCTTTTTAAAACATCCATTGTTTTTTGGCTATTTCTAACAGTTATATCAATTATTGCTCTGTCTCCTATTTCATCAACTTCAAGGCCTTCTATATTTATCTTATTTTTTCCAAGAATATAAGACATATCTGATAATAATCCTGTTCTATTTTGTGTCATAACAGTAATTGTTCTCATTTTAATCACCTCTGCAATTATTTAAAGATGTTATAATCGAATCTATTTTTTGGCATACATTGTAGTATTCCTTATCATTTGACATTATTGCTTTTACCTTTGCCCTGTTTAGAATGTTTAGTGCCTTGTCTATTTCTATATTTTTTGAAAATCCTTCTGAACTTTGGACAATTGTTTTTATTTTATTTGCATTTCTAAGTAAGTTTTCTTTTGTTGCGCTTTCCCAAACCCCACCCAAATGCATCTCCATTTGATTTGATAAAATCTCTATTTGGGTTTTTATTTCGCTTTCCTTATTTTCATCTGACATAAAATCAACCCATTATTTCTTTGCAATTGGGAACTATATATATTTTAGTCAGTTTTTTTTGTTGTTTTGATATACCTATTTATAAATCTTATGTACAAATATACATCAGATGTGATTATATGGGTGTAAAATATGATAAATTAGACCTTATGTTAATTGCTGAACTTAGAAATGACTGCAAGCAATCTGTAAGAACTCTTTCAAAAAAGCTAGGCTCTCATCCAAATACTATTCTTTTAAGGATCAGAAATCTTGAAAAAGAAGGGATAATTTTGAAATATGCTGCAATGGTTGATTTCAAAAAAATAGGCTATGATCTCCATTCATTAATTTGGATAAAAGTCGATAAGAAGACAAGGACTGAATGGGATATTTTAAATGAGCTTTCAAAGTTTTCAGAGCTTGTTGCAGGATATGCAATAACCGGCTCTTATGATGTTTTAGTAGTTGCAAGGACAAAAGATAGAAATGAACTTACTGCCCTTTTAAAAAGGTTAAATACTAAAATGTATATACTTGAAACAAAAACCGAGCTTGTACTTGAAACCTTTAAGCATGATTATGAGTTTAATCCATTATGGGGAAAAATAGAAATGTAGATTTTTAAGTATTATGCAGTGTAATCTTCAAATTGGCTACCATTTTGAATTGGCTTTACGAATGCAGCGGCTCTTACTTGGTGGAACGTATCTATTTTGCATTTCCTTTCACCAACTATTCTAAATCCTGCTTCTGCCATTAATGTATTAATTTGCTCCGGAATTAAAGGAGTAGTTGCATTTCTTATAGCATCTGCTACTTCTTTACTATGCTCTATGCATTTTCTTATTTTTATTTTATCTATTTCTTCAGGAAGGTCGTTTATTTTAAGTCCTGGATATAATTTTTTTGAAGTTACTATAAATGGATTTTCTTCAAGACTGATTATCTTTCCATTATCTATTAAAATTTCATTTAATCTTTTCAGGAGTTCAAGCTTTTGTTCTATTCCAGGAACCCAGTACAGTATATAGCTCATTATTGCAGTATCATATCTTTCCTGCCCGATAAGCTCTTTTAAGTTTTCAACATTTCCAAGTATCATTCTTATTTTAAGTATTTCCCTTCCCTCTCCAACGCTTAAAATTATCGGCTCTTCAAATCTTTTTTCACAATATTTCAATTTAGTTTTTATTCCGTTATCTTCAAGCCTTTTAATTATTGGACGTATTTTTTCTTCAACAATAGAACCATATGTTCCTGCCAGTACTTCTTTGTACATATCAAGCCCTGAAATACTTATTGGTTTTTGTCCTTCCTGTTGTGCAATTTCTATTATCCTTCCAAAAAGTGTGCTTGAAAGTAATTCTTTTATCATTACCCCAGTTCCAGTTCCAATATCAATAATATTATTTCCTATATATGAGTCCATTAACCCAAGAGCCTGCCTCATTGCAGGAAAATGCCTTGAATTCATTCGTTTATCGTACTCAAGTCCATTTCCCATAAGGGCTTTTGTTGCATCCATTATATCTTCTGCTTTTGGCAGTGTTTTTACTGCCCGTGGGCCTAGATAAACAGGATGATAAATCAAGAATCGCGATGCCCCTTCCTTCCCTGCACCAATTATTAGGCGCTTTTCTAACTCTGGGCTAACATTTGAAAAATTTGAATATCTGATTTTATGTTTGTTCATTAATTAACCTCATTCATGTATTATGTCAATTTATGTCATGCAAGTGTTTTTAAACCTATCATTTCTTTCCATTTTTTAGCAAAACTTTGGAAATAATTTAATTTCTTTTTAAAGTATTTTATTTATGAAAAGCACAACATCTTATCTAAATTTTAATACAAAAAATAAAATAGAATTTGTAAGAATCACTGATAAAATAGAGAAAATAGTTGAAA
>CAZLIX010000049.1:0-6249 GCA_964559795.1 Microcaldota archaeon | reverse complement strand
GAAGAAAAGCCTAAAAAAACATCAAAGGAAAAGACAAAAGAAGATAAAAAGTGATTTAAATGAGATCCTGTTCGATTTGCAGAGTAATTTATGAAGACCAAAAAACCTGCCCAACATGCGGCATAGACCTTACAGATAAATTTTCAGGTATGATTGTGATTATTAATCCTGAAAAATCAGAAGTTGCAAAAATAATTGGAAAAACTGCCTCTGGCAGATATTCGATTAAAACTAAATAACGCTTATGAAAGGATTTTTCTCATTCATTTTACTTTTATGTATATTTCTAATTTTAATAGAATCAAAAATATATTATTTCAATACGAGATCTTTTGATTATAGCCAATTAATTGCAATTGAAAGGGCTTATGGAAACGAAATGAACTTAAAAGAGCAATTTTTTGAAGGATCGCGCATAGGGGCAAACGAAGGATTAGAGATATATTTGCTGTCAAAAGAAGCAGGATTTAGAAAAAACGAAGCTGAATTGATGGTGAAAATAAAAATAATTGAAAAAATTTCAATGCTTTCTGATGCAGAAATAGAAGATTTTAAAATTAAAATATGGTGCGGAAATCCTTTTGATTTTGAACTTGAAAAGCTTATGGAAGAGATGTTTTCTGAAAATAAATTAAAAGTTTGCAATGGATGCGCGGTTGCAGAAAATTTTAATTGTTTTGAATTTATCGATATACAATTTTCAGATGAATCTTTTTTATATTCAAATGTCCCGTTAATCAAATATATTAAACTTGGGAATAGAAACGGAAATTTTGGAATATCGTTATATTCTGAAAAATTCCAAATTGCTCAGGCTTTTAAAATACCTGAAAAAGAGGTGGAAATTTTTGAGATCCGGACAATTGGCGATTGAATTTATGCTTTCTTTTGCCGTGTATCTTTCGTTTATATTATTTTTAATATATTCTTTAACATATTATCTTGATGCTATAAAAGAAAAAAATAGCATGATTTCTGATTTTTTGGAAATTGAAAAAAACGCTAGAATTATGGATATGCACTGCATAATGGATTCTGGATTTATAATAAAAACAGGTGGAAAATACTTCATTGATAATGGAATTGTTTATAGTAGGGAAACGGGGGTATTTTCAAAAACACTCTATTGCCCCTCAAAGGTGAAAAAATATGCAGAATAGGGGATTTTTGGTTTTTGATAGCGCTTTTTCATGCATAATTGCTGTTTTGATGGTTATTTTGGCTATGAATTTTTCAAATACGTTTATTAGAGATTCGGATGAAAAAATGGAAAATGAAATTTTATTGTTAAGGCTTTATTCTATTTCAGATTATATTATTAGGGATTTTTCAATAGATAACAGCAAATATTCAAAAATAACAAATATGATAGACCTTCAAAAATTAGAATTATTAGACCAAGAAAAACTTGAAAAGAAAATAGGCCTTTTTGGCCTTTATATAGGTTTTGAGCAAAAGGAAAAAACGTGCATATACAGAATCGTATTAATAGATAAAGAAATAAGAAAAATTTATTTTTGTGCTGATAAATATGAAAAGTATTGAAGCTGCTTTTTCATTTCTTGTTTTATGCTCTATTCTGCCAATAGTAGCGTATAATAATGAAATGGACAGCCAAAATGAATATTTTAGTATGAAAATTTCGCAAGACATAATAAGGGTTCTTTATCTAAGGGGTGATTTTGAAGGATTTGACAAAGATAAATTAAATTTAGATCTTTTGAAAATAAATGAACTTACAAAAATATGCGTTTTTATAGAAGAGGAGGACGTCGGGTCATGCATTCCAAATGAGGCAAATGTCGTAATAAAAAGAGTTGCATTTATAAATGGCGAACCTAAATTAATTACAATTACTTTCGGGGTGTAAATATGAATGTAAAACCTTCAAACAGAAGTGAGCTTGTTTCTTATCCAATAAGAGATATTGTAATCGAGGCAAAAAAAATAGAAGCAACAGGCAAAAAAATGCATTACTTAAATATAGGAGACCCCTGTGTTTATGGATTTTTTCCCCCAAAACATATATTAAATGCAGTAAAAGAAGCTCTTGAAAAAAATTATTGCGGATATGCCCCTTCCCAGGGAGATCCAGAATTAATAAAATGCGCTGCAGAATCAGAAGGTGTAAGTGAAAATGACCTTTTCGTGACAGCCGGGCTTAGTGAAGGGATAGATTTTTTATTTCAGGCAATGCTTGATCCTGGGCATAATTTTTTGCTTCCATCACCTACTTATCCATTATATTTAACAAAAGAAAGGCTTTATTTTGGATCAGAAAATTGTTATAAATCAGATCATAATTTAGAGCCGGATATGGAAGATATAAGAAAAAAGATAAACCCATATACCCGGGCAATAGTCTTAATTAATCCAAATAATCCTACTGGAATAGTATTTTCAAAAAAGAGAGTCCAGGAATTTATAGATATCGCAGGAGAATACAATTTGCCGATAATTTCAGATAATGCATATGATATGCTTGTTTTAGAAGGCGAATACCCAGATATTAGAAAAATGCATAAAGATGTTCCATTAATTGTTGGAAATTCTATTTCAAAAAATTATATATACCCAGGGGCAAGAGTCGCCTGGCTTTCCTTTTACGGAGAAAAATTAGATAAAATAAAAGATGCGATTCAAAGGCTTTGCAACCAAAGATTATCTGTAAATTGGGAGATGCAAAAAGGAGCTATTGCTGCAATAAAAGGCCCAAAAACCCATATTGAAGAATTTAAATCAGAGCTTAGAAAAAGAAGGGATTTGACTGTTAGAAGAATAAATGAAATTGAAGGGCTTTCTGTTGTAGCACCGAATGCAACATTTTATGCATTTCCTAAAATAGAAACAAAAAAATGGAAAACAGACTGGGATTTTGTCCGCGATCTTTTAAAAGAAGGGGTCGTAACTGTTCCTGGAAAAGGATTTTCATCAGACCTTGACGGCCTTTATTTTAGAATGGTGTTCTTGCCAAATGAAAAGATACTAAATGAATCTTTTGATATAATTGAAAACCTTATGAAAAATAAAAAATGATTTTTTTATTTTTTTTTTTGAATAGTTTTATAAATTTCTTCTTTTTATTATATTATTGGTGTATTAAAAATGGTTTTTTCTTTTCTTGAAATTGGGGTTTATCTTTTTCAATTTATACTTGCAATAATTGTTTCGATATTTTCAATTTATGCAGGGCTAAGAATACTAAACTATTTTACAAAAAATCTTGACGAATTCAAAGAATTGAAAAAGGGGAACGTCGCTGTTGGAGTATTAGTATTCTCAATTGTAATCTCTGTTGCAATTATAATAGAGCCGATTTTATCGGATTCATTTTTATCCAGCCTTGGTGATTTTAAAGGGCAATCATTTGCTTTTTTTGTGCTTGGATTTATTGGAAAAATAATACTTGGGATAATTGCTGCAATGGTTACCATCTATTTTTCAATGACAGTATTTGACCAGCTGACGCCTTCTCTTAACGAAATTAATGAATTGAAAAAAGGAAATATGGGTCTGGCGCTTCTTTTTTCAGGAGTAATTATTGCAGTTTCATTTATGGTCAAAAACGCAGTTGTATATTTAATTAATTTAATATGACAAGTAACTACTATTTTTAATTTTATGCTGATAAATAAGATTTTATGAATATTTCTAAATCAAACTTTTCAGAATGGTATAATACGATAATCAAAGAAGCGAAGCTTTGCGATCTTAGGTATAATTTAAAAGGATTTGTAGTTTTTATGCCGTGGTCCGTATTGACTATGGAAAAAATGTATTTTCTATATGAAAAAGAACTGCAAAAAAATGGGCATATGCCTACGTGGTTTCCTTCACTAATTCCAGAATCAAACTTAAAGGCAGAATCAGACCACATAAAAGGTTTTGTCCCGGAAGTTTTTTGGGTAAACCAGGCAGGAAACGATAAATTAGAAGAAAGATATGCAATGAGGCCGACAAGTGAAACTGCGATGTATCCGATGTATTCTCTATGGATTTTGGGGCTTTCAGACCTTCCCTTAAAAATATACCAAAGGGCGCAGGTATGGAGATATGAAACTAAGGCAACAAAACCGTTTGTAAGAAGCAGGGAATTTTACTGGATTGAGGCGCATAACGTATTTGCAACAAGAGAAGATGCATTTATGCAGGTAAAAGAAGATATGGAAATGGCTGAAAAAATAATACACCAAAAATTTGGGGTCCCTTTTCTATTTTTTAAACGCCCTCAATGGGACAAATTTGCA
Organism: Microcaldota archaeon; assembly: GCA_964559795.1. Taxonomy (GTDB): domain Archaea; phylum Micrarchaeota; class Micrarchaeia; order Anstonellales; family Bilamarchaeaceae; genus JAQTSF01. Next base: position 2,002 of record CAZLIX010000049.1, on the reverse strand, counting down.
GGTGCAGAGGATACTTACGCTGCAGATGCCCTTATGCCAGATGGAAAAACACTTCAGCTTCCTTCAACGCATATGCTTGGAACAAATTTTTCAAAGCCTTTTAACATAAAATATATGGATTCTGACGGAAATTCAAAATTCTGCTATCAAACATGCTATGGGCCCTGTATTTCAAGGATATATTCCGCCCTTATCTCAACTCATGGAGATGAAAGAGGATTAGTATTTCCATTTGATTTGGCTCCTCTTCAATTAATAATAATCCCTATATATAAAGAAGAAAATAAAAAAGAAGTTTTGCAAGCATGCAAATCCATTGAAAGAAAAATAAAAGAAAAATATTCGGTTAAATTAGATGATTCTGAAAATACCCCTGGATTTAAATTCAACCACTGGGAGCTTTTAGGGGTTCCAATAAGAATTGAAATCGGTGGAAAGGAGCTTGTAGAACAAAGCGCAGTCCTAGTAAGAAGGGATAATAAATCAAAAAAGAAGGTTTTGATAAAAGATATTGAAAGTGAGATCGAATCCTTTTCAAAGGAAATCATTTCAAATTTAATTTCAAAATCGGATATTTGGTTTAATTCACTTTTATCAAGTGCAGATTCAATGGAAAACTTGGAAAAAATATTAAACGAAAAGGGAGGCTTTGTGAAAGTTCCGTTTTGCACCGATGAAATGAAAGGAGAAAAATGTGCTGAAAAGGTTAAAGAAAAAACACATGGAAATGTGAGAGGTTCGTTGTTTGGATCTTTTGAAAAACCTAAAGGAAAATGCATCGCATGCGGAAAGGATGCGACAATTTATCTTTATGTTGCAAGGCAATATTAATGGTTTAAATTCTTTATGCAAGATTAATTATAATATAGCCCCATCGTCTAGTGGTCAAGAAATTATAAGTATCTTCTTATAATTTGATAAGATGGCAGACTCTGGTTTTTCTTTTAAAAAAGAGAAATCTGTAGACCGCGGTTCGAACCACACTTTTTGAATAATAACTTTCTTATGGCAAAAAGCTGTGTTCCAAAAAACCATGCGTATCGACTTTATATGCTGGTTAGCGAAAATCCGCGTGGGGCTATTTTATTAATTAAACGGGGTAAAATCAATACTTTTTTAATAGTATTATTCCTAATAAATAGGAATGACGCTTGAGAGAAAATTTAAAGAGTATGTGCAAAATTCAAGTTGGGAAGATGTTGCTCAAATGGCAAAAACATATTCTATAGAATTTGAAAAAGAGAATGATGAGATTAAACGCATAAGAAAGCAGATAAAACTTACAAAAGAACTGATATACCATTATTTAAGCGATGAGAACTCAAAAGAATACATAAAAAAGGGCTCTTTTTTCATAGGGCTTGTGAAATCAATAGATCTTTTGGAAAAAGGAATTGAAAAAAATGAGGCGAAAAAATCTGAATTTTTGTTTTTTTTAAGGGCGCTTCTTGAAAAAATAAAAAAAGAAAAACTGGATGTTGAAAGGCCGCTTAAAAAAAAGAAAGATTTTGAAAGACTAAAAGATGCAGGTGTATTTTAAAATGATTTTTTACGAAAAACCCATAAAAATAGAATTTGATGATTCAGGTCTTATTGTAGATGGGAAAAATAAAAAATATGATGTAAGAATGCTATATGATTTAATTGAAGTGTTAAAAGGTTCCGGGGCATATGGAGAAAACAAACCAATCTACCTAATGTATAGAAATATATATTCAAAAAATAACTTGCGGTTTGATATAACAATAATTGCGCCAAAATTGCTTGGGGAAGAATATGCAAAAACATATGGCCATAGCCACCCGCAGTCTCCTGATGGAAAAAAATATCCAGAGGTTTATCAAGTATTATATGGAGATGCAAAATTTATATTACAAAAAGAAAATCCAGATGAAAGTTTTACCGTGTATATTATTTGCGCAAAAAAAGGAGATGTTTTGTTAATACCTCCTGGCTTTGGGCACGTTAGCATAAATTCAAGCCTTGAAGAACCCTTATTTTT
>CAZLIX010000048.1:0-6291 GCA_964559795.1 Microcaldota archaeon | reverse complement strand
GGCTTGGTATGACCAAAAAATGAATATGGAACTTCAAGAGAATATGCTCGAATATGTTGTGCAAAAAATGGTTACAGGCCAATCTGAACTTTTAAAACTATGCGGAAGAGACCCTGAGGAATTAAAAAATATAAAAGTCCCATTTCCTCGGCTTGACTATTCTGATGCAATTGAAAAGGTAAATGAGCTTGGAGGAAAAATGAATTGGGGGGATGATTTTGGAGCAGATGAAGAGGCGCTTTTGACAAAAGAATACGATATCCCTATATTTGTCCATAATTTTCCAAAAGATATAAAGGCATTTTACATGAGAGAAGATCCAAAAAGGCCAGAAACAGTCCTTAACGCAGATGTTCTTGCCCCTCACGGCCATGGGGAAATAATTGGAGGATCTGAACGTATATGGCAGCTTGATGAACTTCTTTCAAGAATGAAAGAGCAGAACTTAAATATCGATGATTATAAATGGTATGTGGACCTTAGAAGATACGGCTCTGTTCCGCACTCTGGTTTTGGGCTTGGTGTTGAAAGGCTTGTAAAATGGATTTTAAATTTAGACCATATCCGAGATACGATTCCGTTTCCTAGAACAATTAACAGGTGTTATCCATAGAAAAAAAAATCGTAATGACTGGAGGGGTTTTTGACCTTATACATATGGGGCACATATTCACTTTAACAGAAGCAAAAAAATATGGAAATTATTTGGTTGTTGTTGTTGCAAAAGACGAATTCATAGAAAAAAAGGGGAGAAAACCTATTCATACGCAAGAATATCGGGCAAAGCTTGTTTCAATGTTAAAAATGGTTGATGAGGTTGTTTTAGGAGAAGATGACCCAAAAAAATTAATTGAAAAAGTAAAGCCTGATGTAATTGTATATGGCTATGATCAGGAGCCTTTTTTAAAACCAGAAGGAGTAAAAATAATAAAGCTTGAAAAAGGATTAAATGAAAATGAGTTCAAGACTGGAAAAATAATAGAGAAGTTTGGTTTTTAGTTTTCAAAAATATTCAAAATTTCTTCATCTGTTTTTGCCTGCGTTATTTTTAGCCTTAAATCTTTTGCGCCTTCAAATTCTTTTGCAAAGCTTAATGCAATCGGTTTTAGGCAATTATAATTAAGATTATATTTTTCTCTTAATTTATAGTATTCTAAAAATCCTTTTTTTGAAAGATTAAAATCAAATATAATATCTTTTTTATTTTTACATTCTTTAAAAATAAATGGATTTCCAAGCGCTGCTCTTCCAATATAAACGCCATCGCATTTTGTATCATTAAGCATTTTATATGCATCTTTCCAATTTCTTATATCTCCATTTCCATATACAGGAATATCAATTTTTTCTTTTACTAGTTTTATTGAATTCCAGTCTGAATTTCCAGAATAGCCCTGCAATGCAGTTCTTGCGTGAATAATCAATGAATCAGCCCCGCTTTTTTGGATTAATTTTGCGATTTTTTCGCATTCGTTTTTTTCAAAACCAAGCCTTGTTTTTACTGAAATTGGAATATCTAGATTCTTTTTTAAAAGTTTTATTATTTTTTCCAGTTTTTTTAAATCTTTTATTAGGTATGCACCTGATTTGTTTTTTACTATTTTTTTCACAGAACATCCTGCATTGATGTTTATTTCGCAAAAATCGCTTTTTTCAAATTTTTTTGCAGCAAGAAGAAGTTCTTTTTCATTTTGACCGAACAATTGAATTGCGCAAGGAGCGCTTCCATCTAGTATTTGGGTTGTTGGATCATCTAGCCCATTTATTATTCTTTTATCTGCAACCATTTCAGTAATTGTAAAATCCGCGCCGTATTTTGAGCATAATAGCCTATATGCTGGATCTGTATAACCTTCCATTGGCGCAAGAGATATTTTTCTCATTTTTTCAAAACCCCGATGATATATTTAAGGCAGGAAACATCTATTCCAACTATTGTGTCAAAACGCCCCAAATATTTTTCTATTGGCGAATTTTTCTCTTGTATTGCATAAGCTCCTGCTCTTTTTAAAATATTTTTATTTTTGCATTCTTCTTTTATGTAGTTTTTATCTAATTTTTTTAATTTGACTTTTGAAATGGAATAAGAATAAATCAGCTTGTTGTTTTTTATTCCTGCAATTCCACTATAAACAGAATGCCATTTTCCCGAAAGCATATTTAAAATCCTTTTTGCATCTTTTTTATTTTTCGGTTTTCCGATTATTTTTCCTTTAAAATAAACTATCGTATCGCATCCAACTATAATTTTCCCCTTATTTTTTCTTTCTCCTTCAAATGCTTTTAAGACTGAATTTTTGATAACTGTTTTTTTAGGGCTTTTGTATGTTTTTTCTTTTGCATTTGTTTTTATTGAGATAAATTTTAATCTGGATTTTTTCAAAAGGGATACCCTTCCTATTGAACCTGAAGCTAAAATAAACATAAATTTTCACATTTTATCAGAATAGAGTATAAAGGTTTTTAAAGGATAACTTATTTATCTTTATCGGGTTTTTAAAATGGTGTTTGTAGGTTTCATCCAGAAGTTTTTTCAAAAAGAAGAAAGGCAAAAAGAAAATGAATTCAAGGATCAAATGGAAGAACAGATAAGAACTGGAAGGAAAATAGATCCTGATGAATTCAAATCAAAAAACTTTGACAATTTTTTAAAAGATAGTGAAACACAAAAGAAAATAAAAGAATGGATGACGAAATGGAGCTATAAAAAAAGGGGCATAATGGCGCTTTTATATATACTCTGGCTTGATGGCGCATCTAATAAAAATGTCTTAAAACAGGCAGGAGATATCTTATCAAAGCTTAAAGGAGAAGATATATTTGCCAAGTTTTTAAACGTCTTGAAGTTAAAGCCGGAAGGAAAAATGAAATAAAAGTCTTTATAAATATTCTTTTTTTATTATATTATGCAAGAAAATAAAAAAGACTATTGCCCTACATGCGGAGCAAAACTTGTTTTTAGGGAAGGGTGCATGGAATGCATCTTATGCGGATGGAGTTCATGCAAGGAAGGATAAAAATTCAAATGGTTTAAAAAGATTTATCTTTATTTATATTATAATTATATAATTAAGCCTCGGTAGCTCAGTTGGTAGAGCGGCTGACTGTTATAAGCTTTTTGACCTATAATTTACTCATGGCAAAAACCTTAGAGAAAACGCCATGCGGTTAAATTGGTTCAAATTGCTTTTAGTCATCAGCAGGCCATAGGTTCAAGTCCTGTCCGGGGCGTCTTTTTTTATTTTTTAATAGAATTAATAATATAAATAAAATCAAAAAATAAAAACGCCAGAAGCAGGATTTTTAGGCCAAAACAAATCTCCTAAAAGACTTATAATGAGAACCTGCAAGCCCAGAAGGGCACTAGATCTCAAGTCTAGCACGTTACCGGGTTCCGTCATCCTGGCATTATAAATATAAAATATAAAAAAAGAATTTAAATAGTTATTTTATTTTTGATATTTCTTTTTCAAGAGTTGAAACCTCATCTAAAAGAATATCAAGGGCTCTTGAGAACAATTCTTTCACTTCAATTTGATAAAATGACTCTGCCCTAAAGGTAATATCCCCACTTTTTTCATCATGAACATATGTCGCAGATCCTGGTTGGTATTTTGCATGGTCGCATCCAAGCCCAAGCTTTGCTTTTGCTTCAAATCTTAAATACTGCCCATCTGCAAGTGTAATAATTGGGATGTTTTCAACTGCAACAGAAAGGTTATGCTTTACTGGCTTTAAGTCAGAAGAATAAACTTTTTTTGGTCCTTTTACATCCAAGACAAAAATATACTCTTCCTCTTCTTTAAGATTTTGAGCAGTTTTTATCGGAATTAATCCTATCCTATGTGCGATATACTCGTCAAATATTGAGCTCGAATTTTCATAAAAGATTACACTATCTATTGCAACAACAGGAACTTTTGAAATTATTCCCCTTCTTATGTAGTTTGCAAATTTAAGGTTTGAGCCTTTTAATTTAAATAAAAGTACATTGTCCTCTTTTGATTCCAATGCTTCAAACTTCATACCCTTCTACCTCTTCTTCCGCCTTTTCTTTTCATTGAATCTGTTGGAAGCGGAGTTACATCTTCAATTTTTAATATTCTGACCCCAGATCTTGCAGTAGTTCTTACAACTGCCTGAGCTCCTGAAGCAGGAGTTTTTGCCTTGTTTCCGCCAGGACCTCTTATCCTTATTTTTACAAAACCCACTCCTTTGTCTTTTAATTGATCCATTACTTTTGTTGTTGCCTGCATTGCTGCATAAGGCCTTCCTTCTTCTCTATGGGCTTTAACCATCATTCCACCGCTTGCCCATGCAAGTGTTTCTGCCCCTGTAATATCAGTTGCAGTAATGATAGTATCATTTTTAGATGAATAGACATTTACTATTGCAACTTTATCCCTTTTTTTTGTGCTTTCAGAAACAATTGGTTTATCTTGAACGGGTTCTTTTTTTTCTTCTGCAATTGCTTCTTTTGGCGATTCTTTTTCTTTTGGAGCTTCTTTTTTAGTATCAGTTTTTTTTGCCATTTTCATTCACCTTTATGCTGCAACATGAGGCACTGCCTCTTCTTTTTTTGCCGTCTTTTCTACAGCATCCTGCTTTGGCTCTTCTGCTTTCTTTTCATCAAGGTCTATTTTTTTGCAGACATTTAGTTTTGAATCATCATCCTGGGTTACAAGATATCCTGGAACAGTAACTACCTTATCCCCGATTGCAATAAATCCATGCGCAATCAACTGCCTTGCCTGGCTTATTGTTCTTGCAAATCCTTTTCTTAAAACTCTTGTCTGAAGCCTTCTTTCAAGTATTTCGCGTACATTTAACGAAAGTATATCTTCAAGAGAATTGCTTTTTTCTAAAATGCCATACCTATGGAGTTTATTAAAAATTTTCTCTATATCTTTTTTTCTTTCTTCTTCAGTTAATGATAAAAGGCGCCTTGCCTCTTTTCTGTATTTTTTAAGTTCTGTATTTGCAATCCATATTTCCCTGCTGTTTTTTAATCCATATTCGGATCTTAATCCACGGTCTTTTTCAAGCCTGTCTTTTTCCCATAATTTTTTTGGCGCTTCGTATTTATTTTTGAATTTTCTTGGACTTCCCATTTAATTCACCTTTAAATTATTTTTTTGCCTCTGCAGGTTTTGCTGCAGCAGGCGCTGTTGCTCCTTTTTGCGGTATAAGAGATTTCTTTGAAACTCCGACTGCTTTTCCATGTCTTCCGGTGTTTTTAGTTCTCTGTCCTCTGACTTTCTTTCCATATGCGTGCCTGTATCCTTTCCAGCTGTAAACTTTTTTCTCTTTTTCAACATCCTGCCTGTTTGCAAAAATCAAATCATTTGTAATTACGTGCCTGTCTTTTCCATCATCTGGATCTTTTCTTCTATTAAGCATATATACAGGAACATATTCGTGAATATTTTCAAGAATGGAATCTATCTGGCTCATTTGTTGTTCTGTCAAATCCCCAACCTGCGTAGTTAAAGGAACATTAAGTTTTTCTGAAACTACCCTTGAAAGTGCAAGACCGCAAGAATGTCCTATTCCTCTGACTTTCATAATTGCCATTTTTAATGGAACTTCTCCAAACATATCGCTTCCTGCAATTCGGACTATACCTTTAATTCCTTTTTTCTTTTTTGGTGATGCCTGCATTTTCACAGGTGCTTTTTCCTTTTCTTCTTTTTTTATAGATTTTCCCATAATATCACTTGCTTACATATTATATACTATAAGTATAAGAGTTAAAATAATATAAAATCTAATTTAAAAAGGTTTCGAATTCAAAAATCAATTAAAAATATAAAAATAAGCATTATATATAAATATAAATTGTTATGTTAATTATAATATTAGGTACTTATGAAACAGGTTTTAAAATCAGAAGTATTTCCTGCGCTCAAAAAAAGAATAAAACGAATTTTCACAGCTATAGCTCTTCCATTAACTGCCGGAATTATCCTTTCCTGCTCAAATGAGGATAGTTTTCAAAAAACATGCGCAAATCTGCAAATAAATTTATGCTCAAAAAATTCAAACTGTACACGCATAGTGCATTATGAAAAATGCGGCGATGGAGCGCACCTGAAAACATACTTAAATTATAAAATGGAAAAAAGAATTTTAGAAGTTTGCAAACAAGGAAAATATTTAAGCCCGAGCTTATTGCAAACTAAAAAGAAAATGGTAATTGATAAAAAAATTTATGTATTATGCTATTATAAAGGAAAAAACGGAAATTCTGTTGAAATTAATAAACAACCTGTTTTAGAGGAACAGCAAATA
>CAZLIX010000047.1:0-6360 GCA_964559795.1 Microcaldota archaeon | reverse complement strand
TCTTTAAACCAAAAACCTATTGCAAAATCAAAATTCCCATCCCTTGAATTCGCCCACCATATCTTTTTATTAGAATTTATGTAATTTATTATTTCGTCCTTTATTTTTTTATTTTCGTGCTGGTATTTTATATAAATAACCCCTGCAAGAAAGCCTATTTTTCCATAATCTATTATGGCAGTATATCCTTTGATCATCCCTTCGTTTTCCATTCGTTTAATTCTATATAATATTACATCGCGAGTTTTTTTTAATTTTTTTGAAATTTTTGATAAGGACTGGAAAGAATCCAAGTCCAGCTCATATAAAATTTTAAAATCAAGAGCATCAATTTTGATATTTTGATTTATTTCGTTCATATTTACACTTTTATTTGAAAAAATATATAAATATTATTATTTTGTTGAAAAATTATAAAGCAAGTTTAATAATAATCATGCGAAATAAAAATATCATGAATGGACACAAACAAAAACTTATTTGGAATAATAGATATACTAAAGAAGGAGAAATATGGGGTAAAGACCCGAGTTATGCTGCAAGGCTTGCAGTGCTTGAACATTATATCAACAAAGGAGACCTAATCGCAGAAATTGGAGGAGGCTATGGAAGAAATTCCTATTTTTTTAGAGAAATTGGAGCAAATCCAGTAATTTTTGACATTTCAAACATTGCGCTTAAAATTGCGCAGGAACATTATGGTCTTGAAAATTTTAAAGATCTTGATCTAACAAAAAACATTCCAGAAATTCATATAAATAAATATGATATAATTTTTTGTAATTTCGTAATCCATTTATTAGATAATTCTGACAGAATTTCAATTATTGAAAATGCAAATGCAATGCTTAAGACAGGAGGGGTTTCGATATGGACTATATTATCTTCAAAAGACAATGAATTTTCAGGTATAAATGATCTTTTTTTCAAAAGAAGCAAAAACACATTTCATTTTTTTTCAAAAGAAGAAATCAAAGAATTATTTTCAAATTGGAAAATTGAACTAATAAGGGCATGTAAAGAAATAGAACTTATCATCAAGTCCGTAAAGGAAACTGATTTTTGGTTTGTTGTAGCAAGAAAGGTGAAAAAATGAAAATTGCATTTATTAATCCGCAAAGAACAGTTTTCAGGAACGATCCAGTTAGAGTTGGAACCCCTTTAGGGCTCCTTAGTTTAGCAGGGATGGTCCGCAGATATTTTCCTGAAATTGAAACAACTCTTATCGATGCCTCTGCAGAAGGAAAAACAAAAGAGGAAATTAAAAAAAATATTTTTGGAATAAATAAAAAAAATGTATTTAGGTTTGGCCTTACTGAAAATGAGCTTAAAGCGCGGCTTGAAGGAATTGGAATCGGAAAAGGGGATCTAGTTGCAATATCAAATATATTTACCTGCGAATGGGAGAATGCAGCGCTTTGCGCAAGAATTGCAAAAAATATGGGCGCGATAGTGGTTCTTGGAGGGCATAATGCGACCTATACATCAGAATATATGCTTGAATTTACAAAAACAGATTATATAATATTGGGGGAGGGAGAATATCCCTTTGTTGAATTAATTGATTCTATTTTAAAAAATCATCAAAAAAGAAAATTAAAAAAAATAAAAGGAATTGCATTTAAAATTGAAGATAAAATTATCAATACTGGCAAAGGAAATATTGCAAAAAATCTTGACATGCTTGAAGATATGCCATTTGAATTGTTAAATCCAAATTTATATAGTCTAAATTTTAATCATTGGGGAAAATTATTAAGCAAAGGAAATGCATTTGTTGATTATTCCATTTCAAGAGGATGCCCCATTGGATGTAGTTTTTGTACAAGCAGTTTGATGTGGGGGAAAAAAATAAGAATTTTTTCAAATGAACGGGTAAAAAACCAGCTAATTGCAATAAAATCATCAGGTTTTGACGTCATTTCAATAGAAGACGATCAACTATTGTTGCTACCTGAAAATACAAGAAATTTTCTATTTCAAGAGCTTGGAAATTTAAATTTTAATTGGGTGATTGATGCAGGGCTCTATTATCCACAAATAACCGAACAATTCATAAGACAGATATCAGAAAATGGATGCTCTGGGGTTTTTATTCCAATTGAACATCCTTTGCTTGGTCTAATGCACATTCATGGAAAATATGATCAGTTAAAAAAACAAGAAAATGTGAAAAAAAAGCTTGAAAATCTTTTTTTGATGATTGGCAAGTATAAACTTAATTTTTATGTTGGGATGATGGTTGGATTTTTAGAAGAAACCGCCAAAACCCTTGGCACTGTTTTTGAATATGCAAAACTTGCAAAAGATTTTGGAGCGCTTGAAGTGATATTTTCATTTGTAAAACCACTTCCTGGAACAAGGTATGGGAATTCAAGAGAAATAATACTTGGCAGTGAACAAAGATATTGGAACCTGTCCTCTGAATTTTGGACATTTTCAAATCCTGTTTTAAGGCCATATTCATTAACATATGATGCTCTTGAATATAAAATAAATGAAATGAGTCTTAAAATAAATGGAAAATTGAATTCGCTTGCAGGCAAAAATCTAGTTAAATAATTTCATGAAAATATTTTCCATTTTCCTCAAATAATAAGCCCTCTAAAATTCCATAAGCATAGTTTGCGCATCCAAGGCAGGAAAAATAATCTTTTTTAGAATAATAATGATTTGCATCTTTTGTATAATTTAAGACATGTTCAAATAGCTTAGGAAATTTATTATCTAAATTTAGGGATTTAAAGTATTTTATGAAACTTTCTAATTTTTCTATATCCTTTTTTGCTCTTTCCTTTTCTTCCATATCTATCAATCTAACTGAAAAAATTTAAAATATCCTCTTTTTTAAAAATAGCAAAAAATTATTGTATATTTTTAAATTCTTTTGTGTATCTATTTATATTGATACTATGACACTAAAAACAAAAAAAATGAAAACATTACCTACTTCTAATGGCGGCTTAATACATTTTGGAAATCGTCCCTTTAGTTCTCTATTTCTTATTAATACTATTGCGCCATCTCCAGAAAATACAATTGCAAGCTCTAAAAATAACGCACTTGAAGAAATTGATTATTTTCTTAAACAGGCAAAAGATCTTTCTTCCAAATTACTCAGATCAGATATTTCTTTAGAATGTGAATTGGATTTAAAATCAAAAAAGATTCGTGTTTTAGAAAATGCATTAAATATTGCAATAAACCATGCAGAACTAGAATTAAAAGAAGGATATCCAAAAGAAGCCGCATTATTTTATGAAAAAGCAAAAGATCTTGCAATAAGAATAACACAAATACTTCCTGACGCTGTGCAATATTACAAATTTAAATTTAAATCGGAATTGTTTGCAACTATCGCCAAAATTTTAACCAGTAATTTAAAACCAAATGAATCCGATTTAAAAGAAATGTTCTTTTGGAATTTTGCACATGCAAAAATAGAAATCATTCTTAAAAATTCTGATGATGCAAAAAAATATTTTAGCAAGACTTTAAGCTATGGAGAAAATTTTGCAAATACATTTACTACCAATGTTGCAAGCGGAAAAACAGCTCAAAAAACAGCAATTGAAGAAATCTTCAGAGAAGAAAAATTAAATTAGAAAATAATTAGTATAAAAGTACCAGCAGCAGTGGTCTTTCCCGTTCATAGAACAGTACAAGAGCCACCGTGAAAAGGCTTAATTTTTGTTTTATATGTGGTTTTGTAATATTATTTAGAATAATTATAAACATTTTAACATGTTATTCTTGAGAACATTTATATATAAAAAAATTCATAATTTTAATCTGTATTTTTATGTTTTTAAGCAAAAAAAGTGCAGAATTTCTAAAAATTAATTTAAATGCCGGAGGCAAATATGAAGAGCCTTTACCATAAGGTTTTTAAGAAACAATTAGGCCCAAAAAATGCATTTTTTAAGGCTGCAATAACCGGGGCATTAGTTTCAGGTTTGATTACTTCCACTAGCCCCATTTTCTCCGAATCTAATGAGAAAAGTTATGTTAGAATATATCAAAATGAAAGCGAAGCTCAAAAAGCATGTGAAAATAAAAAAATATATGAGATATCCTCATCTTCTGAATTGTTTGGCATATTTAATGTTCCTCTTAAAAAGAAAGGAGCATTTTTAAAAACTAGAACAATATATTTTCAAAATTTAGATTCAATTGAGATTATCAAAAAATCTAATTCTCCAATTGCAATACAGCTTAATCTTAAAAATATGCCAGAAAATGATTTTGATAATTGCGTTAAGTCAAAATATGGGCTTCGGTTTGTTGCAGCAGTAATTCTCAAAAAAAAGGAAATGTTATCAGAAAGATTAGAAAGATTTGAACAACTAAAAAAAATAGAAGAAAGAAAAGCCTTAAAAAAGAAAATAAAAACCTTTTTTATGGATTTTATTAAAGGAGCAGCAGCAACGGGATTATTTTATTGGATTACAATTTCAATAAGAAATTTCCTATTTATGCAAGATAAAATTGCATGGATCGTTAGAAAAGGACTATCAAAATATTATAAAAATAAAGGTCTTTATAATGCATCGAAATTGGTTAGTAAAACAAAAATTGTTTTTAATAATTCCGTTAAAAGAAGCCAATATGATCAAGAAAAAAATCTCATTATTTTAAATAAAAAGGAAATACGCAGGTATTATGAATGCAAGGATAAAAGAAAAACCCTGTTTTTTTGCATTATGAGAACAATTTATGAATTAAATAATGCCTTTGTTCTAAAGGATGAAATGATGCCAAATATTTTTAGAAATTCAGCAAATTTATATATAAGTTATAGCCTTACAGAAAACCTTCTGTATGTTCGCGAAGATTCGCTTTATAAAGAATCAACTTATAGTATTATAGGATTTTTAATTAAATTAATCGGAAAAGATATACTTATTAAGTCATATCTTGAAGGTAATTTCATTCTTATACTTAAAGAACTTGAAAAAAATGGCGTTCCAAGCAGTGAAATCAATAATCTACTAAAGTTAATCTGGGAAAAAGAATTTCCTGATTATAAAATACTTGAGTTATTGGATTGTTTAAAGCGTTTAGGAAAATATTGTGATGCTAAAAAAAATGAATTGCGTGATAATATGGATTTGGAAAAGAGTTTTTTGGAAAAATATGGAAAATTAAAAAAATGGGTAGATTTTGAAAGATTGCCAAGCTCCATAATTATTAATAATGAACGTGAAAAAAAAGAGCTTTTTGAATTATTAAAAGAAGTGTTAAGATTCGGGCGGAGATCGATTTTTTATGCAGGATTTAGAAAAATATGATTTATATGTAGAAAAAATTAGCTATAAATATAAAAAAGAAGATTTTCTTAAAGCTGAAAAAAATAAGGAAATAAATCCAAGCCTGCTTCAGGAATTTATAAATGAAATAAAAGAGTCTAATGATATAATTTTAGGAGATTCTACTTTAGAAGATGCACTTAATCGGAAATATTTTATCAGTATATTACGAAATGAAATATTCGTCAATTTTCCTTATTATTTTGATAAAATACCAAGCGAACTCTGGGATTCGTGGATGCAAAGAAGGCACAATAATTCTATTCGTATAAAAGAAAGGGAAAGAGGCCTTACAACAGAGTATGGATGGCGTTTATAATTTATTAAAATTAGAAAAGGTGATCTGATACAAAAAATAAAAGTTAATAGCATAAAAAAATCATGGAAAAAAGTTAAAAATACATTTAAAAATATTCAATTATTAGTATCAAAAATTGTAACCCCAGCACCATTTATTTTAATGATTTTTCCATTTGGTTTGCTAAAAGTTTATAATAATAACACTGTTGACAAAAAAAAGTTTATAACAGATATCGAAAAAAAGATGTATACTTATTTTAAAGAAAAATATCCTGAAAGAAGCTTTAAGTATAAAGAAATTGTAGCAGAAAGAACAGATATATTAATAGAAATACTTGAAAAAGATGGTTTTAGTCAAAAAGATGCTGAAGAAGAAACTATTGAAAATAGAGGTTTTTTTTATCCAAAAAATGAGAAAATTTACTTAAACCTTGATAATTTGTTTTATGGTTTTGAGGCGATGCAAATTGGGATTTTTTATACAGAAAACGACCAGAAAATATTTAAGTACATAGAAACACATGGCTATGAAGAAGCCATTAAGAAATTTGAAAAAAGAGAAATCGAAGATGCACTAAGAGTGCACAATATAGAAGTGGAAAGATTAATGATTCATTTATTGGCTATTGTATCAATTGCTCATGAAATTATTCATTCTATTGGAGAATATACTAACACAAAAGGAGAGACTTATATATGGCTTAATGATGCCATTACTCATTATTTTGCAATTAAAATAGTAGAAGAAATA
>CAZLIX010000046.1:0-6396 GCA_964559795.1 Microcaldota archaeon | reverse complement strand
ATATCCTGGCATTGGAATTTTTTTATATTTTTTTTCAAATTTATCAATTGCCGCAATCAAGGATACTAGTTTGTTTTTGATTTCTTTCAATTTATCTTTTTGAAACAAACGCATATCAACTAAAATCTGGTCATTTCTTGATCTATATGTATGTATTTTTTTTCCCAAATCTTTAAGTTTTTCTGTCAAATGATTTTCAATTTTTGTGTGTACATCTTCATCTGCCGGGGTAATTTCAAATTTGCCCATTTTATTTAATTGAATAATTATGTGCAATTCTTTTTCTAATTTTTTAAGTTCTAATGCATTTAAAACCCCAAGTTTTTTGAGCATTTTTGCATGCGCAATTGAACCTATACAATCATATTCTACTAATTTTTGATCTGCCCAATTGTCTGATGCTAAATATTTTTCAACTTCTTTTTTGACATCAGTTCCTTTATTCCACAATTTCATTTTATTTCACCTTCTTATATTTATCCATAATCGCCTTGTGGGCCATCAGTCTTATTGCATTTATTTTTATGAATCCTACTGAATCCATTTGGTTGAATCCACCTTCAATATCCATACTGGATAATTCTTTATCATATAATGAACTTGGAGATGATCTTGCAAGAACTATTACATTTCCTTTGTATAAAGCCAACTTTACTATTCCATCTATTGCTTCCTGGCTTTTTTTTACTGCAGCCATTAAAAAATCCATTTCAGGACTATACCAAAATCCATTATATACTATTTCTGCAAATTTTGGGCTTAACATATCACGAAGACGCATAACTTCTCTGTCCATTGCAATAGATTCAATATCCCTGTGTGCTGCATAAAGAATTGTTGATGCAGGCGCTTCATAAACTCCTCTTGATTTAATTCCAACAAATCTATTTTCCACCATATCGCATCTTCCAATCCCATTTTTTCCTCCAATTTCATTTAGGTATTGAAATAATTCCAATGGTTTTTCCTTTACAGAATTATCCTCTAAATTTTTCACCTTAATTGGAATTCCATCTTTAAAATGAATTTCAAGCTTTGTTTCTTTTTCAGGAGAGTTTTTGATTGATTTGGTTTTTGAAAAAATATCCTCTGTTGGGGTGTAATTTGGATCTTCAAGTATTCCTGCTTCGTGGCTTATATGAGCCAAATTTTCATCTTCGCTGTATGGTTTTTGATGAGTTTGAATTATTGGAATTCCATTCGTTTTTGCATAGTTAATAAGGTCTGTTCTTCCTTTAAATTGCTCTAAAAACTCCTTTGTTTTCCATGGAGAAATTACCTTTATTTTTGGGTTTAGTGCGTAGTATGTTAATTCAAATCTTACCTGGTCATTTCCTTTTCCAGTTGCCCCATGCGCTACATAATTTGCGTTTTCCAATTTTGCAATTTCAATTTGCTTTTTTGCAATTAAAGGTCTTGCAAGAGAAGTTCCTAGAAGATATTTATGCTCATATATTGCATTTGCAGAAATTGCAGGGAAAATAAAATCTTTTACAAATTCCTCTTTTAAATCCTCAATATATACTTTTTTTGCCCCTATTTTCAATGCTTTTTCTTTTGCCTTTTGAAAATCTTCTTTTTGCCCGACATCTGCAATATATGCAATAACCTCATATCCTTTTTCATTTAACCATTTTAAGATACAAGAGGTGTCAAGTCCTCCTGAATATGCCAATACTATTTTTTCAGCCATAAAGCTATTCACCTTTGTATTCGTTTTACGTATTTTTTATATTTAAATCTTATGCGTTATTTGTTACATTTTAAACTTAAATGTTTCATTTGATACAATATAATTATTTTAGATCGCAAGATTTATACTTATTAAAAAATTTAATTTCAGCGTTTTAGCAATTATATTACATCAATATTTTAGCAGAGCTTATTTTGGAAAAAATAAAAGCCAGGCATTAATTTTTTTGTCAAGTATTTTAAATCTTAAATCAGTTTTATTAATTATGAAATATTGTATCTTTTGCCAAATTGCAAAACATTTAAGTCCAGCGCATATAATCTCTGAAAATAAGGAATTTATGGCCTTTTTGGATATCTATCCCCCAACATTTAAAGGAAAAATCACTTCACCAAATATAGTTGTAATAACCAAAAAACATTATAAGAGCAATCCATTCGAAGATTTACCAGAAAATGTATACCAAAGAATTTTGTTATTTTCCAGGTCTGTTTCAAGGAAAGTGCAAAAAAATCTTAAGCCGCTTAGGGTATGTCTAATAATTGAAGGAATGGAAATAAATCACTTTCATATAAAATTATATCCTATTTTTAAGAAATATTACCCTGGTTATTTATCTACCATTAAAGGAATTAATAATACAGAAACTTTGGCAAAAAAAGAATTTTTAGAAAAAATAAAAAGAAAAATATTAAAATAATTTTATGGTTTTAATGTATTATGCACTCTTGGAAATAGTGATGCAGAATATATAAATGGCATTTCAAGTATATTTTGCAATAACCTTTCCCACCCCATTCCAAAACCAGAACTTTCTTTATAATCTTTAAATTTTCTTGATTGTAGATATGGTTTGTAATCTTCTTTTGGCAAATTAAATATTTCAGCTTTTTGTTTTAATTCTTTTAAAGATCTTACCCTATGCCCACATCCAATTATTTCCCTGTATCCAGATCCAATTATATCGGCATTATCTGCAACAAGAGGCTCTAAATTATCTATCATTGCATGATAAAATGGAACTTCAAGTAGCGGCATTTGGGTTACAGCAACAGTTCCTCCAATTATCTGCGTAAGCCTTGTTTCTTCCCAGCATCCAAAATTTTGAAGTGTAAATTTTTTATATATTTCATCTTTTGTATCCGTATATAATAATTCTAAAGCTTCTTTTAGTGTAACTTCTGGCATATGGTTTAAGAAATCTTTTTCTAATCTTTTTATACCGTCTTTTCCAATAAAAAGTGATAAATCAGCTTCATTATTTTTAATAAGGTCATTTATACAATTTTTTAAAAGAGCCTTTATAATTGCTAAGTTTTCTATTTGGGTCACATGCCCTTCAAATTCAACATGATGAAATTCTGACAAATGCGTAGTGTCAGAATGTTCTTTTCTAAATGAATGGTAATTTGCAAATACACTATCTATCCCTTGCTGTACCAATGCAAGTTCTAGATATATTTGAGAAGATTCTGCAAGGAATGCTTTTGATTTTAAAGAAAACCAATCCAATGTAATTGGGCAGGTATCTGTAGTATAATCTATCGCCTCTTTTCCATATACTGCTCCAGGAGAGCTTATCATTCTTGTAGTTAATGGCAGCGGAATAAAAAATGCACCCATCTCATTGAAAAAAATAGTTATTGTGGTATTTAATTGGTTATTTATTCTAGTTATTGCAGGCCATATTTTTTGGTCATGTAATTTTTCAACCTGTCTTCTAAATTCTCCCCGCCTAATTTTTTTCGAATGTACATTATCTATTCTTTCAAATATCTTATTTCCTTTGTAAGATACTGTTCTATCTTTTTTTGCTAAATACGGTCCAAACATGTATTCACCTTAAAATTATGGATATGATCTTATCATTGTTCTTGGATATGGTATCGCATCTCTTATATGATCAAGATTACACATCCATCTTACAAGTCTTTCTACTCCAAATCCAAAACCAGAGTGAGGAACAGATCCATATTTTCTTAAATCTAAATACCAAGAATAATCTTCAGGATTAAATCCTTCTGATTTTATCCTGTTTATTATCGTATTTAAATCTTCTTCTCGCTGGCCACCAGTACTTATTTCTCCAAGTCCTTTTGGCGCTAGCATATCTGCTGAAAGCACCATCGTTTCATCAGATGGATCAATTTTAGTATAAAATGGTTTTATTGCTCTTGGATATCCGCTTACAAAAACCGGCTGTATTGAATTTTGCGTTAAAAGACGTTCATCATCTGTTCCAAGGTCATCTCCCAAATTTATATCCTTTCCGTTACTTTTTAAAAATTTTATTACTTCTGCATAAGGGATTCTTTCAAATGGCAGTTTTATATCTTTTAAATCATTCGGATTTTGTTTTAAAAATTCTAATTCTTCATAAGATCTTTCTGCAACTTGATGCGCGATGTGTGTAATTAATCTTTCTTCTATACTTAAAATGTCATTGAAGGTTGCCCATGCTTGTTCCCCTTCAAGATGCCAATATTCTGCC
Source organism: Microcaldota archaeon (assembly GCA_964559795.1). Taxonomy (GTDB): domain Archaea; phylum Micrarchaeota; class Micrarchaeia; order Anstonellales; family Bilamarchaeaceae; genus JAQTSF01. The sequence goes on along the minus strand of CAZLIX010000046.1, from coordinate 2,212 downwards.
AAATGTCTCGGAGTTTTTGATTTTTCTGCTCTAAATGATGGTGTTAATGACCAAACATCTTCAAGTGAAAATATTAATGATTCTAAATATAACTGCGCGGATTGTGATAAATATGCCTTATCTCCAAAATAACCTACTTCAAAAAGAGTTGAACCTCCTTCACATGCGCTTCTGTTTATTATAGGAGGGGTTGTTTCGTGCCATTCATTTTTATCAAACCATTCTCTTGCAGCTATTAAAATCTGAGCCCGTACTTTCATAATTGCTGTCATTTTCCTTGATCTGTTCCAAAGATGCCTTACATCTAGTAAAAATTCAGTTGAAAAATCTTTTCTTATAGGGTAATTTTCAGCAATACCAACGATATTCATTTCAGTTGCATGAATTTCCGCTCCTCCCGGAGATCTTATATCTTCTACTAGTTTTCCTGAAATTTCTATAGAAGATTCTATGGTTATTTTATCATATTTGGGTTCAAATGGAACTAAACATTGTATTATTCCAGTTGAATCTCGTAAAGATAAAAAAATTGTATCTTTATGTTTTCTTAATCTGTGAACCCAACCTCTTAAATTATACTCTCCACCTATTTTTTTTTCATAAAAACAATTATTTACTTTTTGAAATTTAGTCATATTTATCACTCGTTTAATCGTTTGTTATCTAAAACTATTTAAAAAGGTATTTATTATGTAAAAAAACGTACTTATAATATTCTATATTGCTATTTTATTTTTCTAGAATTATTATTTCAAACCCCGTTTCTTTAAAAAGCTCTGGATGCTTTGTATGGACTGGAATTACTTTTTTTGGGTTTATTTCCTTTATTATATCAAATATTTCCTCTTTTGATGCATGGCCTGATGCATGAAGCTGGTGATATTTCATTTTAAATGCATCTGCCCAGTTTCTTAAAACTTTATCTACCATTGCAGAAACCGGGTCTTCTTCAAAAGGCTCGCTCATAGAATGGATTAAATTTCCACAGTCCGGTTTTATATCTATTAATTCTGCCATATAATAGGAATCTAATTCAAGTATTATATCTTTTTTATTTTCCCTTATATGTTCTGTTCCAATTGAATCTGCCTGTAATTCTTTTTCCCAATCATAATAAACTTTTTTTTCCCTGTTAAATATTTTTATTGTTTCATCTTCAAGCGGGTTTGGAAGATTTATTGGATCATCCTTTAGATATAAAAGCAAATTCGCAGTTTTTTGCGAGATTATAAGCGATTTTCCTTTTTCTTTTGCAATAGAATAAAATGTCTGAAACCTATCCAAATCTTTTGGATATCTCATTCCAAGCGTCAGCCCAGGATTATTTTCAATTGCATTTCTGCTTTCCTTTTCAACATAAGGCTCTGTGTGATTTTTTCTATCCTCTTTTTCTCTAACTCTTGTTCCTTCAATTATTAAATTATCTGGCTCAAATTCTTTTGCAGATTTTATAAAATCTTCTGTCATCTTCGGCTTTTTTCCATGCCTCCTTAAATCTCCAGAATACACTATCCTTTCATTTTTTGTTTCAATAAGAAATCCGTATGCTCCTGGAACTGAATGGTCTACATGAATTGGGGTTATTTCAATTGATCCTATCTTTATCTTGTCTTTAGTTCTAAAATTTTTTATAATTGAATCTTCCTTAAATATCTTTATTTTTGTTGTTTTTTGAGTTGACCTTAATATTTTTTCTGTTGTTTGCCCCATATATATTGGGATTTTCGAATCTAAAAACTGCAGGTGGGAGAAATGGTCCATATGAGGATGGGAGAGAAATACTGCATCATATCTTGGAGCATTGTATTTAAGGTCGGTGTGCTTTATTGCATCTTCGCAGTATAATCCTTCTAATTTCGGAATAAGATTTAAGGCAAAATAATCCTTTAATCCAAATCTTTCTCTTGGGGATAAGTATGCTTCTTGAACGAAAAATTCATCAAGTAAAGAAAAAGACTGGCCGAAATCAAAGAAAATTTTTGTGTCATTGTCTTCTATTAATATTTTGTTTCCGCCAATTTCTTTTATTCCCCCATAGATTGTTATCTTGGCCATATTTACCCTTTCAGATTTATGATAAATTTTATTTCTTCTCCGCTTTTTCCGGCAATTTTATTATTTGAATTTCCAAATACATCTGAAGCGATTGAAAGAAAGTTCTGATAGCATTTTTGCAGCTCTTTTTCATTTTTAAATCTTTCAGGGATTTGAA
>CAZLIX010000045.1:0-6425 GCA_964559795.1 Microcaldota archaeon | reverse complement strand
ATGTATTTGCAGGGCCTATGGTATCTTCATTTAAGAATCCACTTTCGCCAAAAGAATTATATGGAATGGATTATGGGGCTATTGTAGAAGAAAGGGTAAAAATTCTGCGCGGCAAGAAAACAACGAATGCAAAAAAGAGAATAGATGAGGAAATGAAAGATGTCACATTAAGCATAAGGCCTATAGATGTGGAAATGAATTTTTCAAAAAAGCCAGTGTTTGATTTGAAATTTTCTTCTGTTTTAGAGCCGATGGGCGCATCTGCTCCAATTAAGGATTATAAGCTTGCAGATAACCCAAAAATACCAAAAAAAGTCGATTCCATTCTAGACGAAAGGCTTAAAGCATCGGAAGCTATGGAAGAATTATATTATCATGGTTTTGATAATTATTATTTGACGAAAATACTTAGCATTGGGAGCCTTGGATTTGAAGAAAACAAGAAAATAGTTCCTACAAGATGGTCTATTACTGCAACAGATGATATAATCGGAAAAAAGCTACTTGAAAAAATAAGAGAATACAAACAGATAAATGAAATAGAGGTATTTTCAAATACTTTTCTTGAAAACCATTTTGAAATCCTTCTAATTCCTGGAAATTTTGAATTTGAAAATTTTGAAAGTTGGAGCCCGAAATCAATCTGGGCAAGAAATGCAAGGGAGGCTATAATAAGCGAAGAATACGAATCATTTTCAGGAAGGACAAAATATGCAGAAAAACAGGCAGGAGGATATTACGCATCAAGACTTGGTGTTTTAGAGCATTTGGAAAAAATAGGGCGTCAGGCAAGGGTTGTTGTAATAAGAGAGATTGGAGAAGGATATATAATTCCTGTAGGGGTTTGGGAAGTACGGGAAAATGTAAGGAATGCTTTCAAAAATGGCGCTAAAAAATTTCAGAGCCTTAATGAAGCATTGGAAGATATTTCAAAAAGGATTGCAAGCCCGATAGGTAGATATATAAAATTGAGTAAAATACTTGCTCAAAAAAGAATTGGGGATTTTTAGGTTTATAAATGTTTCTATATATCTTAATATATGGTTGATTTTATGGAAAATACTACGTCTATACAAAACGCATTAAAAATGGCAAGAGATCCATCATTAAGCACGTTTGAACGAATTGATTTTGCAAAAAGTGCCATAAAAGATATTAAAGAAGAAATAATGGTTGTTGGAAAATATAATGAACTGACTTTATTTGAAGCATTTGGAGAAATTATGGAAGATGAAAAAATGCCGACTAAAATAAGAAAAGATGTAGAAAAAGAGATGGTAAACGTATGTCAAAAAACCTCTGATATAAAGCTAAATGGAATCCTACAACATAAATCATCACCCAAACATATAAAACTAATTGCCGCAAAAGAACTTATTGGAAGATATGAATGCAGGGCGGATATGAAAAACCTTTCAGCATTGAAAGCAATCGCAGACCTTTCAAAAGAAAGCACCATTGCAATGATGGCACATATGGCACTATCAAGAATTAAAAAAGAAGAAGAAAAGAGAATTCCTATTAAATATAATATAACTGCTAGAAAACAAAGAATAACTGCTTAAAAAATTTTAAAATTGCCACGGGCCGGACTTGAACCAGCGGCCCTTCGGTTACTAATTTTTAAATAAATCAATTTAAAATCTTCAGCCGAATGCTCTTCCAGCTGAGCTACCGTGGCATGTAACATAAGAAATGTATGAAAAGATTATAAAAGATAGTGCAAGCAAAACAAATATCTTTTTATTTATTTTTCTTGGAAATATTTATGTGAAGCCGACAATAATTTTAGTTGAGCCAGAATATGATAGAAATATTGGCTATATTTGCAGGGTAATGGCAAATTTTGGGTTTAAAAGATTAGTAATTATTAATCCAAAATGCGCTCTTGGGCCAGATGCAGTAAAATATTCGAAACATGCGATAAGTATTTTAAAAAATGCAAAGAAAGCATCTTCTTTTGAAAATGAGGCAAAAAAATATGATTTTATTGTAGGAACTACTGGGATAATAAAGAGAAACAAGGATGCGATAAGAGATATTATTCCTTTTAGGGAATTTATTGAAAAATATGAAACTAGAAATAAAAAATGCGCGATAGTGCTTGGAAGGGAAGGTATAGGCCTTATGGCAAATGAGATAAATTTGTGCGACATTTTAATTACAATTGAAAGCGATAAAAAATATCCTATATTAAATATATCCCATGCGCTCGGCATTATATTATATGGAATAACAAAAAATAAAATAAAAATTCCAGAGGAAAGCGCAAGCAAAAAAGAAAAAGAACAGATTATAACATTATTTTCGATAATGGCTAAAAAAAGCAAAAATCCAAAATTATCAATAGCAAGCATGAGAAGAATTATTGGAAAGGCTAAAATAAAGCACCTTGAAGCAATAAGATTAATTGAAGTTTTACGAGAAAATATGGCAGATTAACTTCTCTTTGCTTCGAGCAAAAATAATTTTTCAAAAAAGAATTTTTCCTCTTCTAAAATTTTAAATGAAAAATGCATATTGGTTAAAATGGATTTTGTCTTTTCAAAATCATTAAGCGAACTTTGGATGAGAAGTATTTTGCCTTCAGGATTTAGATATTTTTCAAATTTATTCAAAAAAATATCAATTGTTTTTCTTCCATCATGCCCACCATCATACGCATAATTTTCAGGTGAATTTATTTTTTCCTCTTTTTCTGTTGGAAGATAAGGTGGATTGAAAAAAATGCAGTCAAATTTTCCAAAAACATTTTGGAAAAGATCGGAATAAATGAAATGGGCATTGCAAACAGAATTAATCTTTGCGTTATGGCTTGAATTTTCTATTGCATATTGATTAATATCAACACCAAAAACAATATTTTCAGGATTATTTTTTGCGCAGATTATTGAAGAAAGACCGCATCCGCAACCAATTTCCAAAATACGGCCTTTTTGCTTTTTTGCATATTTTGCAAGAAGGTAAGAATCTTCTGCTGGAAGATATACTTCTTGAAAAATTTCAAATTGCAACGATTCAAAATCAATTTTCTGCATAAAAAGAATAATGCAAAAGGATATAAAAAAATATGCAGAAGTTACATTATGGATGAAATTTTCCAATTGCTCTTAAAATACAACGCTCATCTTGAAAAAATAAAAATATCAACTACAAAAATTGCAGAAGTATGTCAAATGTCGCAGCAAAATGCATCAAAAAGGCTAATAGATCTTGAAAAAAACGGCATGATTTTTAGAGATGCTTTTGGAATAAGGATATCTTCTTCTGGTTATGAAACGGCAAAAAAAGAGTATATAGAGCTTAAAAAAATATTTGAAAAAAAAGGAATAAAATTAACCGGAAAAATAATTGATGGGATAGGACAGGGAAAATATTACATGTCTCTTGAACATTATAAAAAAGGCATTAATGAAAAATTTGGTTTTGTTCCATACCCAGGAACATTAAATGTAAAAATAAACAAAAAAGATTTGCATAAAAGAGAGGCAATAATGAAAGAAAATTTGATTTCAATTTCAGGATTTAAAACAAATGATAGGAGCTTTGGGGAATTATTTTGTTATCCTGCAAAAATAGATAATATAAAATGCGCAATAATTTTTCCTTTAAGGACGCATCATGGAAACGAGATTATTGAAATTGCTGCAAAAGAAAATCTAAGAAAAAAATTAAAAGATAAAAAAATAATTATAGAGGCATAAATTAAAGGCCTGCTTTTTTTCTTAAAGTTTCTGCCATATCTGTTTTTTCCCAAGTAAAATCAGGATCATTTCTTCCAAAATGGCCATATGCTGCTGTTTTTCTATAAATCGGCCTTAAAAGATCCAATTTTTCAATCATATCTTTTGGCTTAAATGAAAAGTTTTCAAGGATTAATTCTTGTATTTTTTCAACAGGTATTTTATTTGTTCCTCTAGTATCAACAAAAACTGAAAGAGGTTTTGAAACTCCAATTACATAAGAAATTTGAACTTCGCAAAGATCTGCAAGCCCTGCTGCAACAATATTTTTTGCAACATATCTTGCAAAATAGGCCCCAGATCTATCAACTTTTGAAGGGTCTTTTCCTGAAAAACAGCCTCCTCCATGGTGGCCTCTTCCTCCATATGTATCTACGATTATTTTTCTTCCTGTAAGACCTGTATCTCCGGCAGGACCGCCTAAAACAAATTTTCCAGTTCCGTTTATATGGATGATTGTATTTTCATCCATCAAATCACCGCAAACAGGTTTTATTACGCAGTCAATTATATCTTTTCTTATTTTTTCAATTAAAATTTCTGGATCGTGTTGTGCAGCAATTACAATTGTATGTACCCGTTTTGGGATATGGTTTGCATATTCAACAGTAACTTGTGTTTTTCCATCTGGCCTTAGATAAGGAATAGTATTATTTTTTCTTACTTCTGAAAGTTTTTTTGCAAGCTTTTGTGCAAGCATTATTGGAAGCGGCATTAATTCGGGTGTCTCTTTTGAAGCATAGCCAAACATAATTCCCTGATCTCCTGCTCCCTGCTCGTGCTCTTTTGATTCATTAACTCCTTGGGCTATATCTGGGGACTGGGAATGTACTGAAACCATAACCCCACAAGATTGACAGTCAAATTGATAATCAGGAGAAGTATATCCTATTTCCCTTATCGTCCTTCTAATTACATCTTGAAATTCAACATAACTAGTTGTAGTTACCTCTCCCATTACAACTACAAGCCCTGTTGTTACTGCTGTCTCAACTGCAACGCGCGATTTTGGGTCTTGTTTTAACATTTCATCAAGTATTGCATCAGATATCTGATCACAGACCTTGTCTGGGTGACCTTCTGTAACTGATTCAGATGTAAATAAATAATTTTTTGAAGACATTTAGAAACCTCCATATAATAGATAAAAAATATTATTATGAAAGTATTAAAAAATAATGCATAGAAATTTTATTTTAATGGACCCGTGGTCTAGAACTTTTTAATTTTAGTAAATTAAAAAGTAGATAACGGTTATGACGCTACCTTGACATGGTAGATATCCCCAGTTCAAACCACGCTTTTGACTTATGCCTTTCCGGTGGCAAAAGCAGTGTTCCAAAAACCATGCGGCGATAATCATGCTTTTTGGTTTGAAATTCTGGGCGGGTCCACTTCTATTAATTATATAATATAGATATCAATAGCATTTTATATCATAACAGATAACTTTATAAGCTGTTTCTAATTAAATAATCTTGTGTAAGCATGGTGAAATTAAGAACAACTTCGCGTGTTCGTGATTCACAAAGGCATGCAAGAGAATTTCTTCTTTTAATGCAATCAAGAAAAAGCCAGATTGCGCAAATACTAAAATTAAGGGAATATTTCAAAACAGGAATGGAAACTAATGGATTTTATTCTTTTACAGGAAACGAGATAGATGAAAGCCTTAGAAAAAATGGTTTTATCGGGCCTGAAGAAAGGACAGGAGTTGTAAAATCGCACGAAAGAATATTCAATTTGGGCTCAGATTCAAGGTCAAATTTTTTTGTATTTACTAGGATGAATATTGAAAGGGAAAATCCTGCAAATGGAGAAATTGAAATATTTTATAGAAATCCGATTAAAACAAATCAAATATTTGAATTAAAGAATGAAGAAATTTACATAAAAAGAGTTATAACAATGGAAAGCACAAATAAGCAAATTAAAGGGATAATTAGTGAAATAAGAGATTACGCTAAGATAAAAAAACAAGAGGATATTCGAATGCAGGCACATTTTCATGCATTATATCTATTCAAAAGAAAAGATGAGATATTTGATGATGGTGCTTCTGGAATGGATGATATACTTAGAAGGCTTATGTTAAACCACACTGATATTTTCTCGCCAAGCCCACACAATAGTTCAAACAAAAGAATGCACGAAATTCTTGAAAAGATTGGTGAAATTGCGAGAATGACATATATCCCATCATTTGAGCTTACAATGAATATTGGAGATATGAATGGACCGCACATGGTAATATTATGCAATGGAAAAAGAACTATAATGGAATTACAAAGAGAAATACTTGATAGGAGAGAAGCGGGGCTTAATCTGCCATCCCATTTTGCAGGGATGTATTTTTATGAGATGAAAAGAATACTATATGAATATAGAGATAAAATGAAAATAGGTCTTTTTGTGCCACACTGTGTCCTTGAAGAAGATTACATTCTAAAAGAGTTAAGGCTGCATATTACAGGGCTTTATAGTGCTGTTGAAACAGGAAAAATGGAACTTTCTGATTCTGAAAAATTTATGAATATTGCAGATTCTATTGCATTATATAATAACCTTGGTTCTAACAAAATTCTTCATATCACAAACCGCAAGCTTATCGAAAGGATAAATAGAGCCATTTTTAATGTATTTGAAAAGAATGCAAAGGAGTTTGAAATAAGCCCTAACATT
>CAZLIX010000044.1:2819-6722 GCA_964559795.1 Microcaldota archaeon | reverse complement strand
CCAACACTTTTTGGAAAGGCAAATTTAAAGATTCCTGCAGGAACACAAACCCATACGTTATTTAGAATGAAAGGGGAAGGAATCATAAATATTAGAAGCAAAAGAAAAGGAGACCAGTATGTTCGAGTAATAATTAAAACTCCTTCAAAACTAAATAAAAAAGAAAAAGAATTAATAGAAGAACTTGCAAGAGAAGAAAAAAATAATAAAGGTTTTTTTGGGATGTTTTAGAAAGAAATATAAAATCTAAATTAAAAATTAATATATGAAAAAAATAATATCCATAGTATTTATCCTTATTTTTTTATTCGGATGCATAAATGTTTTTTATTTTCCAACTAATATTAAATTAGAAGGTGAATCTTTTATTAAAAAAGATGGAGAAATAATTAAAACAAGGGTTTATTTTATAGATCAATTTGAAAATTGCTACATTGGAAATGGAAGCATTCAATATTATCTTTTAGACGGGCTTGGAAGAAAAGTTTTGGAAAAAAAAAGTCTTTTTTGATGAAAATGATTTTGAATATATTTCAGGTTGCCCTTGCATTAAAACGGAATTAAAATATAATATAAGTGCGGATTATTTACAAGTTGAAGGAAATATAAATGGAAATTCAATATTAGGAGTAAAAACAAAATTTGAATTTGAAATAGCTAAGGGATTATTAAATTAAAAAATAAGCCGATTAAAACAAAAGAAACTGCCGATATTCCAATAAAAATACCGAGAAGTTTTGGTTTTATTACTTTTCTTAAAATAATCATTTCTGGAAATGATAACGCAGTAACGCTCATCATAAATGCAAGAGCTGTTCCAATTGCCATTCCCTTGCTAATTAAAGCTTGAACTATAGGCATTACCCCGCCAGCATTTGAATATAAAGGAATTCCGATTAAAACTGCGATTGGAACTGCAAATAGATCATCTTTTCCTGCGACATCTACTAAAAAATCAGTAGGAACAAAACCATGAATAAACGCCCCTATGCCCACCCCGATAATAATATATGTTCCGACTTTTTTTAATATTTTTAATGTTTCATCTTTTGCAAATGTAATTCTTAGATTTAAATCCAGCTTTTTTTCTTTTTTCTTTTTTATTTTTATGTGAAAATTTTCTATTTGATTTTCAAGATTTAATCTTCCGATGATTATTCCTGCAAAAACTGCAACGGATAATCCACAAATAATATATAAAAGAGTTATTTTCCAGCCAAATAAACTAAAAAGTAATGCCAACGCAATCTCATTTATCATCGGAGCTGAAATTAAAAATGAAAATGTTATACCTAAAGGAATGCCTGATTCAATAAAACCAATAAATATTGGAACAGCAGAACAGGAACAAAAAGGGGTTGGGATCCCGAGTATGGCAGCAAAAATGTTCCCTATACCTTCTTTTTTTCCACCAAGTATTTTTTTTATTTTTTCTCGTGTGATATATGTTCTAATGATCGAAACAAAAAAAATCATTATTGCTAAAAGAAGGAAAACTTTTATTGTATCATATATAAAAAAATTTAATGCATCTGCAAATTTATCATTAATGCCGAGCCCAAAAAGAGAATAAACAATCCAATATGAAAAATCTTCTAAAAAACCCATGAAAACCAACAACTAAATAAATAATTACCATTTTAAAATGTCAAAAAGAACTTGTTTTCCTTTTGAAGTGGCAGAATATAATCTCAATGTTCTGTTTTTTCTCATTGTTACCAAATTTGATTTCAAAAGAACTTTTAAATGCTGTGAAACTGCAGGTTGTGTTTTATTTACTAATTTTGGAAGTTTGCAAGCACAGATTTCATTTTTAGAAATTTCATTTAGAAGTTTTAATCTAGTTGCATCGGAAATTGCTTTTATAATATTTATATTCATAAATATAAGTATTGGCTTATATATTTAGAAACTAATATTAAAGATAATAAAACATAAATTAAAATAAAAAAAATCCAGGCAGAGGAATTGTTCCACACCAAAATTAAACCATCTTTGGTATAACCAAATGGCTTTTTGGAACACAGCTTTTTGCCACGAGAAAAACGCAGGTCAAAAAGTGTGGATCGAACCCCTCTACTCCGCTTTCTGCATTTCATAGACCCTTATAGTCTCATAAAAGCAAAGTTTTCTGCAGGCGGGTACATAACCTCTCTGCCAGCCTGGCTTTTATCATATAAAAGTATATAATATCTTTTAAAGGTTTTCATTTAAATCTAATTTAGATTTCTATGAATTCGAAATTAAGAGTATATACCCTATCAGGCTATTCAGAAGAATTAATCGCAGTTGCATTTGCAAAAACTTCAAGAAGCCCGGAATCTTTTGATAAAATAGCTAAGGAATTAGATGAAGTAAAAAGTTCAAAATTTCATGAACGATGGGTATTAAATTATGGCCATGGATCTGTTGCAGAACATGCGATTTTGCATATTGCAGTTGAAAACGCGTCAAGGCTTGCAATAGATGTATTAAATTCAAGGCTTGCATCTTACACTGAAAAATCAACAAGATATCAAGTAATAACTCCGGATCTTGTATATATTCCGGAATTTATTGAAAATAATGAAAAGGAAAAATATTTAGAAACAGTAAAATACTTATTTGATTCTTATAAAACGGCAATTGAAGAATTAACAAAATACTTTGAAAAAACAATTTCAAAAGAGATGGACCCTAAAAAAAGAGAAATGGAAATAAAATTAAAGGCAATAGATAATGCAAGATTTTTGCTTCCGCTATCAACTTTTGGCAATATTGGAATAACTATCAATGCAAGATCTTTGGAGCATACTTTAAAAAAAATGTTTTCCTGTCCATTAAGAGAAGTTCAGGATATTGCAAAAAAAATTAAAGAGGAAGGTTTAAAAGAAACTCCAACACTTTTAAAATACACTGAAAAAACAGATTATCTTACAAATACTCCGCAAATGCTTGAAGATAAACTAAAAGGTGAAATAAAATCTACAAATTATTCTGTCAAATTAGTTGATTACGAAAAAAATGGCGTTGAAAAAATAATTGCGGCCATATTATACAAATTTAGCGGACTTGATTATGAAAGTGCTATAAATAAGGCAAAAACAATGAGTGATGCCGAAAAAGAAAAATTGATTGATTCTGCAATAGGAACAAAAGGAGAACATGATGCCCCAATTAGGGAACTCGAACATATAAATTATACCTTTGATTTAGTAATGGACTTTGGTGCATATTATGAATTTAAAAGGCACAGGATGTGTTCTATGAGCGTTCAAAAGACGGGCGCATCTTATGGATATTATATTCCTGAAGACTTTAAGAACGCTGGGCTTTTGAAATTATATGAAGATGCAATGAAAAAATCAGATGAATGCTATAAAAAATTAAAAGAAAAATGCCCAAATGAGGCAGAATATATATGCACAAATGCACATTACAAAAGGGTTTTGGCTACAATGAATCTAAGAGAACTATATCATTTTATAAAATTAAGAGGAAGTCCTTATGCACATTTTACAATAAGAATTATTGCAAAAGGAATGCAAAAAGAATTAAAAAGGGTTCATCCATTATTAATAAAACATCTTAAGGACAAAGAGTGCTAAATTAATATGCCAAGATCGCGTAATCCGGTAGCGCGCGTGCCTGGAAATTTATCTCTAGAAAGCACGTCCCTTTGGGATTGCAGGTTCAAATCCTGCTCTTGGCGATTATTTTATTGTAAATAAATAAAGATTTATAAATTTAATACTAATAATAGCTACAAGTTTGAAACAATTAGATGAATTTATAGACCAGATTAATTCTTCTAATTGGAAATGAAGTTAAAAATAGAAACAATTAGCTGTGGGTATATCAAAGGTTTTAAAATGAATAAAAACATCCAAAAGATAATAGTGGTTTTTTTGGCAATTTTTGTAC
>CAZLIX010000044.1:647-2788 GCA_964559795.1 Microcaldota archaeon | reverse complement strand
TTGGAATATACGCGACAATGAAAAGTATACTTATAGTGCTTAGCGTATCTAAAACCCATCAGAAAATAGAAAAATAAGTTATTTTTTGTCTTTTGTAAGCTTATCTATTATTTTTTCTTCTATTTCAACTTCCATTCTTTGTTCTTTTTCAATAATGCTTTCCTCTTCTGGAAGGCCAAGTATTTGAATTCTTAAAAAGAATAATATTCTTAAAATCCATTCAAGTAATATACAAAATACCAAAAATTGTATTACATCGCTAACAAAGGCCCCTAGAAGATAAATTCTCTGGTCTAATAAATTAATTGAAAAAAAATCTGGACTTGAAAGAAAAACACCTAAAAGAGATAATGGAAGAAGTTTTGCAACATCTGCTGCAAGCTCTTCTTTAAAATAAGAAAGAATCCTTACGGCTGAAACTATTGTAATTGAGAGCAATAAAATCTGATCTAAATCTAAAGACTTTGAAAATATATAAAGAATCAATGAAAACCCTGCAAACCAAATAAATACAATTACTGGAAATATAAGCCCATATTTTAATAAGGATAAAATAAAATTAAAAATAATTGAAAAGCCTTGTGATTTACTTTTTTTATATTGATCTATATTAAAGCCAAAAACATCTCTTCTTGAAACAAACTGATAAAACACATAAATCAAAATGGCATAAATTGCAACAGAAAAAGTAAACATTAAAAGATAGATAAATTTTCCTTCAAACCCATAGAACATATCAGATAAATCAAATTCCATATGAAAATATTGTAAAAAAAGTTTTAATTCTTATCTTTAATAAATTCTTTCAGTTTTTACTACTTGGCCGTGTTTAATATTTTTTATTTCGTTGCCAAAAAAAAGAGATATTCCAATGCCAATGAGAAAATTATCCTGTGAATAAATTAAAATGATCTCGTCTTTTTTTATAGTCTCATCAGCACTTATGATGCCGGGGGCCATTAATTGAGCTCCGGATCTTAATGAATTTGCAGCAGATGTTTTTATTATAATTTTTTTATAATTTAGAAAATTATCAACTGGTTTGATGATTTTTTTTAAGAGTGAATCATCATTTTTATTTTTATAAAGCCAAACTGCATCAATTAAATCATTTATTTTTGTCGATTCGTTTTCAGTTATATCCCCTACTGAAATCCTTCTTAACTCATCCATTTTTGCAGGTATTTTTAATTTTTTTCCTATGTCAACGCACAATGTCCTAATATATGTTCCAGCTGAAACTTTTGCCCTGAACAATGATTTTTTGCCATCTGTTTCAATAAGCGACAATTCAAAAACCTCCCTTGTCCTTTTGACCTTTTTAACTGCGCTCATTTTTGGAGGGATTTGAGATATTTTTCCTGTAAAATCCTTAAATATTTTTTCAATTGTTTCTTTTTCAACGATTTCCTTAAATTTAATTATCCCGACGTATGTCTTATCTTTTTGAGCTACAAAACGAAGCATTTTTGTATCTTTTCCAAGTGCAATTGGCAAGACTCCTGAAACATCAGGATCAAGTGTTCCTGCATGGCCTGTTTTAACTCCGAAAAGTTTTTTCACATAAGATGTAATTTCATGGCTTGTGTGTCCATATGGTTTATCTAAAATAATTATGCCTCTGTCAAACATTTTAATTCCTTTTTATTTTTTTTAATATCTGCGCTATTGCTAAATCAAGATTTTTATTTTCTATTTCAAAATCAAATACGGACTTATCCAAAATATCAATATTATATAGTTTTAGATACCTTTGGCGATTTTGGTCATCCCTTTCTTTTAAATGGTTTTTTGCCTTAGCTAATGTAAATCCATCTCTTTTTGAAAGTCGTTCTGCTCTTATTTTTTCATCTATAAAAACCCAAATTTTAAAATTAAAATTTATGCCAAATAATTTATCAAACCATGGACCAAGCCAAGTTGTGATTACAAAATTATTTTTATCTTTAATGTTTTCGTAGATCATTTTATCAAAATCTAGATCTATCCTAGGATTATTCTTTGCAATTTTTTGAAGCTCCATAAGGCTTATTCCTTTTTGTTTTGCAATTTCTTTAAAACTAAAAGCAATATGTTCTATTTCAAGTTCTTCTGAAAGCCTTTGGCCTATAGTAGTTTTTCCGCATCCAGAAAGGCCACCA
>CAZLIX010000044.1:0-637 GCA_964559795.1 Microcaldota archaeon | reverse complement strand
ACCAACTGCAATTTTCATCTTAAAATCACTTTTTATAAAAAATTTATTTTTTATCTTTAGCATCAATCTCGGCTTTTATTTTTTTATATGCTGGCGTTATGATTAATCCAATTAAAATAGTGATAGTTATAAACCACCAATATGGCTGTTGAATTCTTTTAATTTCAAGGAATGGAATTGTAACTGGAAGATCTACATAAAACCATGTTCCATTATTTAAAATTAATTCCACATTATCTGCCTTTTTTGAAGGAAATATGCTAATGTTTATTTGCTCTCCTGTGGTATAATAAAGCTTATCTAAAGAAATCCCCATGTGATCTCCTTTTACTTCAAAATACAAAGGAGGATTGTGTTCTTCATTATAAATAAAATAGGTTGAATTTTGCGAAAAGAGATTTCCATTTTCATAAGCATTTGCAGTTATCACCCATGATCCTTTTGTACTCTCATTCAAAAAATAACAAGTAGAAAATATGTTATCATTTGCAAAAGAATCACATCCTATTCCATTATCTAATAATATAATTTTTACATCATCTTTTGTAAAAGGATCTATATAATTTACAAACCACATCAACCCTAAAAAAATTACAAGTATCATTGCCATTACTTTAAATTGGCTCATCATGAGTTT
>CAZLIX010000043.1:0-6739 GCA_964559795.1 Microcaldota archaeon | reverse complement strand
ATGTTGTGCCAATACATGCAGTTGCGATGTTGGCATCTTTTCCGGCATATATACTATCATCAGTATTTGTTCTTGGAATAATTTCCACATTTGAAAACATCCAAATGGGAATTGAAAAATTTTTGCCAATCCCGTTGATATGTGAAATTTCAAACGGAGTTGTTGGAGAAATATTATATCTAACAATTATGATATCATTAATGAAATTTGGCAAGGTTCTTGATAATTTTACTGATAAATATATTAATTTTATTTCCAGTAGGGTTTAGGCCGAATTTTTCAGGTTTTCATTTTTTATATGCTCTGTTGATTTATAAAAAAAATATCCTACAATTAAAAATGTTGCAATTGGAGAAAGCCACGCGGGTATATGAAATCCAAAACTATCAAGTATCATTATCGTTCCAAGAATTAAAATAGAATACATTGCACCATTTTTCAAATATATATATATTTTTTTACATTTTCAATATTTTTTATTGTAAGTTCTCTTACAACAAATGCGCCTATCCCGTTTCCAATAAGTATTAATGGAATTGAAAATGTGAATGCAAATGCACCTATCACTCCGTCAATTGAGAAAGTCATGTCAATTACTTCTAGATATAAAAGCTTGCTTATATCCCCTAAATTACTTGGACCTTTTCCTTCAAGCATTTCCTTTTCTTTTAATTCTGCATTCTGCTTGAATCCATGGACTATAAAAAATGCAGTAGAACCGACAACTGCCCCAAAGGCCATTTGATCATTTACTTGTATTGCATACCATGTAATTATTGTAAGAAGGATTGAAACTACTGCAAAAAACCATACCCCTTGCCTTTGAAAGAATGGCTCTCCATAAAGCCCGAAATATTTCGGTTCTAAAAATAGCCAATGAAAAAATAAAAATACTAAAAATATCCCGCCTGCAATCAAAAGAATTGGTCCTGTTTTTTCAATTGCCTCAACTATTCTTGGATCATCACTAAAAGTTGCAGTTAGTAATTCATCAAAAGATAATGAGGGGTTTGCAACCCATAAAATTAGTCCTGGCAATATTCCTCTTACAAGAAAAACTGCAATTAAAAGTCCCCAGATTAAAAACCATCTTCTTGCTTTAGTGGACATTTTACTTAATACTTCGGCATTTATTATTGCATTGTCTATGCTTGTTATTGTTTCAAAAAGAGCAAGTCCTAAAATTGTTAAAATTATTATTTCAATTCCAATCATTATATCTTACTTTTATATATAATATTTAATTTAAAAACATTATTTATTTCCTAGTAAATATATTTAAACATTACTAAACACATTATATTAGTTTTATATGGCAGTACTGATTGGACAAAAAGCACAATTACACTATAAGAATAATTGGCATCTTTTTGGCGGAAAAAAACTTGGTGGAAAAGCCCAAATGCTCTATGATGCCAGTCTTTTATGTGAAGAAGTTGGATTTAAACCAAACCCAAGGGCAGTTCTTTCAATGGAGTGGACTGAAATTTTCAAGCAAAAATGGAAACCGACAGAAAAACAGCTTGATGATTTAAAATTAATTTTGAATATATTTTCCGAGCATCCATTTTTGGCTATAAGGTCTTCTGCAAATGGGGATTCGACTGGAACCGGGCTCTATAATAGTTTTTATTGCAAAAATAATTTTAATGATGTAATTTATTTTATCAAGCAGGTGCTTGAGAGTGAAAATTCTCCATCTGCTGTTGCATTTAGAAAAGATTTAGGAATTGAGGGCGGAATGGCAATAATAATCGAGCCAGTAATCGGAACATGGCATCAGGGAAATAGTGACTATTTTTCTAAACGCATAACACCCGGACGTTTTTTTGGCCCAAATATTTCAGGATGCGGATACAGTTCCACAAATTATGGAAATGGATATATTCGTTTATCCTTCGGCCTTCCAAAAAATGCAGTTGCGCAGAATTTTTCAGTTTTGGATTTTAAGGATTCTAATTTGTTTGATATGGATCGTTTTTTGCAAGAAAGACCCAGTGAATATAGTACTTTATTTGAAAATATATCAATGATTAATCAAAAAGGACGTGAAATTACAAATACCAATGAAATTGTGCATATATTTACAATGCCCGATCTTGAGCCTTCTATTGAAAAAATAAAAAAATTAGAATCTCTATTGACTCATGCAATTTATTTTGAATGGAGTCTAATTTTGGATTTTTTAGGCAGACCTGAAGAGGATTTTATTTTGCAGCTATCAAAACCTGATAAATCAAATCCTCAAGTTTTTCCTTTAAATCCGCAAAATGTTTTTGCAACCTCAACTGAGGTTTTAGGGGAAGGAAGCGCAAAATGCAGTGGCGCGATAGTTGTTTTTAGTAAAGGTGATTATGGCATTTTATCTAATTTTAATTCAAAAAATAAGGGATATTTATTATTCATAAGTAATGATGGTGCCCTAAGAACTTTTAACCTTGAAGGAAGGGTTGAACAGCCAAATTATTCCATGTTTAATAATTGCGGCGCAGTGCTATCATTTGGAAATACAAGAAAATCAGTAAAGTTAATGTCTGAGCATTTCAAAGGGCTTATAGAAGATGCAAAAAAACCATTTATGTGTTGCCCTAATTTTTTTCCACCATCTGATTTTGTTCGCGATATTCTTGGGATGGAATATGACATAAACAATTTTTCTTATATTTTACCGTATATAGAAACAGAAATGTTTATATCCGAGAGCCAAAAAAGAGGAATTATACTTCTAAATAAAAAATAAAAAAAAGAAAAGACTAACCAAACAAGTTTGCAAGTCCTTCTGCTGCCTGTTCTTCAGATTTTCCAGCATCTTCCTTCTTTTCCTCTTTTTTAGATTCTGAAGGTGCTGCTGAAGCTGGTGCTGCTGCAACTGCAACAGTCGCATTTTTCAAGAGCTCTTCAATATTTGCTCCTGAAACTGCCTCTGAAAGAACCTTTGCTTTTGCATCATCTACTTCTGCTCCTGCTGCCTTTAAAACTGCAACAAGATTTTCTTTGCTTATCTCTTTTCCTGCTCCGTATAATACGAGAGCTGCATGTAAATATGGGTCTACATCTGCCATTTTTCATTCACCTTTTTATTTATTTAATCCCGATAGAGCCGAACCTTGCGTTTTTGCAAGATTGAGAAGCTGCCCTATGGTCTCTTTTGAGTATATTTTTCCATTTATTGAAAAGTTTTTACCTTGCATATATGCGTTTGTAATAAATACGCCTATTGTTGATTTTACAGGGTATTTTGCATTTATTGAAAGATTTTTTCCAAGATTATATGAATTGATTATTCCGTTATTTACGTAGTTTAAATCGATTGCAAGAACCTGTGGCGTGTATAAATATTCGCCATCATATGCATATACTATATTTATTCCTTTTTCAAATGGAAGTATTCCAAGCATTTGCAATGCTTTTGCTTTTTTATCAGTGATTACCTCTCCTTTTTTTGCCAAAACCGAATCCTTGCTTACTGCAATTTTACCAGCTTTTATCTGCACTGCAAGCCCTGCTGTTTTTAATTCCGATAATGCAGGACCAGGTGGAAGTTCAGTTTCACCTTCAGGAACTATAATTTCGTATGGCGAAATTTGCCCTACTTTTGCCGCCATTTTCTTTTTATTCTGATTGAAAAACTGTGCAAGTTCAAATGGACTTTTATTAGATAATATTAGTGAAACAGGCTCATTTATTTTTTCAAGGAATTTTTTAAGTTTCGGATCTGCTGAGAATACTCTTTCAAAAACAGCTCTTCTTGCAGAAATTACCTCTCCATCTTCTCTTATTTTTTTTCTTGATTTTTGCAATAGTACATCAGGGAGATTTTTTAATTCAATTAATGCAACGCTCTTGTATTTTTTCATTTTTGAAAGGATTTCTTCTACTTTTTTTGCCTTTTTTGCAACGTTTTTTCTTTTTACGTCTGATTTATGAATTTTATTCATTTATAACACACCTCACATTACCCGTATTGCATTTCCCATAGTCAGTTTTATATATATTGATTTGAAATTGTGGATTGCAATCTGTTTTTTTGTTACTGCTTCATAAACGCTTTCAGCATTTTCTATTAAGTCATCAACACTCATTTCTTCAGTTCCTATGAATGCTTGAAGGGTTGGAAGGTATTTTCCTTTTGTTACAAGCCTTACTGATGATCTTGCTTTTTCTACGATTTCTTTTGGATTTCCAACAAGAGGTTTTGGCATCTTTCCTCTTTTACCTAAATATTGACCTAAGTGCTTTGCAACAATACCAATTAAATTTGGCTGTGCAAACATGTTATAATTATCTGCAAGATCTTTCAATTTTGCAGGATTAGAATAACTTTCAATATTATTTGGCCCTATTATAAGGTCCACTCCTAAATTTTTATACTGTGCAGCAGTGTTCTCATCTGCAAAAATAGCAATTTTTGGCTCTTTTCCACCTTTTCCTTTAGGAAGGAATACATCAACATTTATTCTGTTTTCTGCTTTTGAGAAATTAATCCCTTTAAAATTAAGGACTAACTCCACACTTTGCTTGAATTTCCTTTTTCCTTTATCTTCCAGTGCCTTTTCAATGGCTGACTTTAATTTCTTTTTGTCCATATTAATTCCCTCCTGCTAATTGTATAATAGCAGTCAAATCGGGCTAAATATAGTTTAGAACCTAAACTCTTTTAAACTATAACTATAATTCTCCCTTTCTTCTTAGTGCCTTTCTTTTCATTCTTTTTCTTTTCTTTTTAATCCACTTCCATCTCATGTGGCCTTTCTTTTTCCATTTTCTTGGTCTGCTTCCCATAGTAATTATCCTCAATTAAATGTAATTATTTTAAATTCAATTACAAATTATATCTTGTTATGTTGTTTCATAAAGTTTTTAAATCATGTGCTTAAATTAAATTTTTTTTAGATTTGGCGCTTATTTATCTCTTCAAGTTTTTCTTTTGCAGTTTTCCACGAATCTTCATATCTTGATGTTTTAACTATCTCTTCAAGCGCCCATTTAGAATATGTGCTTGGCAAAAATTCCATAGATGCCTTTTTTCGTGCAATTTCATTTTCAGAAAATGAGGCAACTATAACATAACTGCTCCTGTATTTCATTTCTAATCCTTCAACAATCATATTTGATAAAAAAGATGTTGCGTTTTTTCTTGCAATCGGATCTTCTGATTTTTCACAGACCAAAAGCATCAGGCTTACATTTGATGAAATATCTTCAGGGCAGGTTTTGCTACATACTGCCGCAGAGGCTTTTTTCATAAAATTCGATTTAGTGTTTTCAGTGCGTTGCACAGTTCTTTTTTTAAGGCTGCTAAAAATCTTTTGCCATGCCATTTCAATATCAAGTTCCTTTTGTCCCATTTTTATATCATTCTTATTTTTTTGTAAAATTTGATTTTCATTTAATGGACATGGTTTTTTTCTATTAAAAAAATTTAGTATTTTTTCTGTAAGTTTTTTTATGCTTGCAATTTTTTTGCTATACATTTTTTTCACGCCTTTTTTGCTCACTAAGATAATGGCATACTCCACATGGCCCTTTTTTTAAATAAATTTCTATTGCTTCAGTTCCATAATGCATCATTTCTGCAAGGCCAAGAGGCCCCCTTTGAATTAATGAAAGAATAAAAGGATCATTTTGCATTATTTTTGCGATTTCATCTATTCTTTTTTCCAAAATATTTCCTATCACAAGCCCGCCAACTGTACAAATATAAACATTCCCTTTTTCATCAATTTGAAACTGTTTTTCCAAAGACTCGAAAAATGACCTTGAAACATAGATGGAATTTCCATTTTTTATATATCTAAGGCCGTTTGCCTCGCAGCATTTATCTGTATTTAATTCATCCATATATTCATCAAATTTGGATGCAATTGGTGTGTTTTTAGAATTTATAATCGAGCTCATAGACAATACATCTATTCCTTCATGCATAAGCGCCACTGAAAAATCCAAATTAACTTGATGTAAATCATCATCAAAATATACGATGACAATTTTATTTTTCATTTTTCTCAAGATTAAAAATTCCTCTTTACTCGGGACTTTAGTTCCATTTGTCAATATAATTATTTTATTTAAATATTCGATTTCATTAATTTCCTTATTTAAAATATAATCTGCTTCATTGACTAAAGGATATATAAATTCCAGGTTTGAAAGAGGTTCTTTTCCATCTATAATAATTTGGCAGTTCCCTTTGCTTAGCCTTGGTTTAAGATTTTCTACTATTTTTCTGGCGTTTTTAGGATCTGCGCGTTCATTTGCACTGCCAGAATTAGAATCTACACCATAATTATTGTATAAAAAATCGTGTTTTTTTTCAGAAAGAATAATAAATGTCGTATGCCCCTTATTACATTTTAAGCTTTCAATTAAAGGAAATCCAAGAACTCTATTTTTTATGTTTAAAGCAGTCTCATGTGCTTTTCTAATCAGCAGCATATCCTTTTTTGTATTTAAAAGGTTTTAAAAAGTTATTTAAGATGTATTTTACAGTTTATTACTCTTTTTTTCATAATATTAAAAAAATAAGATATCTTTTTAAATACTCCATATATAATAATTAGAATTAAAACCGATGAGTTTAATATGAGGTGTCTTTATGCCAAGTTATGTAAAATTTGAAACGCCAGCAGAATTAGTACCAAAAATTTTGGAAATAGTATCTAGCGCAAAAGAAAGCGGAAAAGTAAGGAAAGGAGTAAATGAAACAACAAAATCAATAGAGCGAAAAAATGCAAAGCTT
>CAZLIX010000042.1:704-6896 GCA_964559795.1 Microcaldota archaeon | reverse complement strand
AACAATTGAAAATTATATTGGTACTGGAGCCTTTGAAGCAACAATCGAATATTATGAAAGGATCGTTTATATTCAAAATAATCAATATGAAATGCTTGAAAAAATAATATCAAACTCTTTTGTAAATAATGCCACTTTTGAATCAGGAATTTATACTATTACCTTAAATAAACGAGAAGAAGTAGCACAATTTTATAATGAAATGAAAATGGATAATATAACCGTTTATGCAACTGCCATTGCAACAATAGAACCATCAATTATATTATATGATGAAGATAATAATGAAATTACAGGTGATTTTTACAGCAGAAGGGTTAAAATTTATGGAATTGAGCCAATTTTTAAACCTGAAAGCAAAATATGGCTCAGTAGTGAAATAATAATTCAATCTGGCCAGGCATTTTTAACAAAAGATCCGGAAATGTACTCAAAATTGATAATTTTTAATACAACTGGCTCTGTTATAAACTCAAAAAATTATACTTATTATATTATTCCATGGGAACAAAGAAATATTGACCTAAAAGAGCTTGAAGAACAATATGGAAATGAAAATGTAATTTATAAAAAAAATAATGTCATTTTATTTAAAAATAAACTAACTATTCAACAACAAGTAGAAATGAAACGAGATTATGTGAATTATATATCAGAAAGTAGCATGATCATCAATGAAAATTTCTCAAATATTTCTGCAATAATTTCAGATTTTGGAGAGAATGTCACATTCTCAAATTCAACATTATTAATTTCTGGGAATAGTGCATTAGAATTTGAAAAATCAGAATATATCTTATATGAAATAAGACCAGAATGGGGCGGGTATTATTTTTATGAAAACCAAACAGTAAAAATACCTTATGCAACCGCTCTTGATGAAAATATACCATTAATTATCAAGGCAATTGTCAGCGGAAATAATATCATTTCAATAGAAGAAACTTCTATAGTTAATTAGTAGGTTTTATGCTTTCAAGCCTTACTCCAACTATTTTAGATATTCCCTTGACTCTTGCAACTCCTAAAACAGCATTAGCGCCGCTTATTACCGAATCATTATGAGAAACCACCAAAAATTGAGTTTTATCTGAGATTTGCTTTATTAATTGTGAAAGATGGTGGCTGTTTTGTTTGTCTAATGCCGCATCAGCTTCATCTAAAATATAAAACGGGCTCGGCTTATAAAATTGTATCGCAAATATAAATGCAAGTGCTAAAAGAGAGCTTTCCCCTCCAGAAAGAGAATCAATTGAAACATCACGATTATTTTTATTTATTTTTATGTGCATATTGCTTTCAAATGGATTTTGAGGATCATCCAAATATAAGTATCCTTTTCCAACAGGTATAGTATTTAGCATATCCTGAAAATTTTTATTTACAGCTTCAAATGTTTCCGTAAATATTTCGGTCTTTCTTTTATCAATTCCAGAAATCATTTCAAGTATTGCTCTTCTTTCATCTTCAAGAAGATGGATTTTTTTTCCAAGATCTTCTAACTCAGCTAATTTTGACTCATAAAGTTCTATTGATGAAAGATTTACAGATTCAATTGAATTTAAAATTCCCTCGCATTCTTTTATTTTTTTTATTAGATTATCTCGTGGTTCATCTAAAAATACAGTTTCCTTATATTCCTCAAATTCAGTTTTTAAATCAACCAACCTTGTTTTTATCATTGCCTCTTTTATTTCATTTTGATGTTTTTCTTTTTCATAAGATTCAATTTTTAGTTTTATTTTTGCTCTTTCTTCTCCTGCAGCTCTTAATTTTTCTTCAAATTCCTTAAGCTGACTTATTAAATCATCAATTTCTTTTCCATATTTTTTTACTTTCAATTCAAGGTTCACAAGTTCATCTGAAAGTTCTGGAATTTCACGTTTTATTTTATTTATTTCTGAAATAATATCAATAATTGCTTGTGATACATCTTTCAATTCTATCTCTTTTTTTCGTATCTGGGTCTTTCTTATTTCAAGTTCTTTTTGCTTGCCTTCAAGCTTGGCTTTAAGAGAGGATATTTTTGACGCTACTTCTGTTCTTTTTTTGCTTTGTAAATCCTGTTTTTGAGAGAGATTTTTTTCTTCTGTTTCTATCTCAATTTTTATTTCATCTATTGATTTTAGCAAAAGATCTATTGTTTTTGATAATTCAGATTTCTTTTTTGATTTCACGTCAATTTTTTGTTCTATTTCGTTTAGTTCGCGTTCAAGATCTTTTTTTTGCAATTTTAATTTTTCGTGTTTCTCTTTTCCTTCTGCAAACATTCTCTTTTCTATTTCTATACCTTTTAATTTCACTTCTAATTCCGCCTTTTCCTTTCTTTTTTTGTTTCCTTCCTCACGAATTTCTTCAAGGCGTAAAAACATTTGTTTTCGTTTTTCCTTTAATTCTTCCGATTCATCATCAAGTTTTTTTATTTGGGCTGATGCAAGAAGGCCTGTTGAAGTTTTTCCTCCTGTGATAATTCCGGACTTTTCAAATAATTCACCTTCCAACGTAACTATTCTTTCATCATCCATCTTTTTCTTTCTTACTGCTTCTGCATCATCAACTAAAATCGTATCGGAAAATGCAAATTCCATCGCCGCTAAAAATCTATGATCATATGAAGCATAATTTATTAAAAGATTTTTTCTTCTATCTATTTCTTTTGTTTTTATTCTGTCTAATGGGATGAATGTTGCTCTGCCACTTTTCATTTTTTTTAAGACTTCAATTATTTTTATTGCAGTATCGGTAGAATCTACAACAATATTCAAAAGTCTTCCTCCAAGAGCAGCTTCTACTGCATTAGTGTATTTTGATTCAAATGAGATTAAATCGCACAAAAGACCGTGAATTCCCGGATATTTTCCGCTTTCCTTTAAATCTTTCACTAAGGATAATGCTGGATTTGAAAATTGAGGGGAAGAATGCACCCTTAATTGTGCTGCCCTTTCCCTTACTTTTAAAAGATCACGATCAATGTTTGCAAGTTCATGATTTATTTTTCTTTCTTCTTCAAAAAGGTTTGAAATTTCACCTGAAAGATCCAAACATATTTTTGAAAGCGAATCCTCATCATCATTTTCAGAAATTCCTTTATTTTGCAAAAGTTCCTGTTCAATCTCATCTATCTTTTGGCTTTTCATTGAAAATACTTCTTTTTGAGTATTTATTTCTCCTTCAAGCGCGCCAAATAAATCTTTTGTTTCATAAAGCTTATTTTGCGCCAAAGATAATTTTTCTTTTAATTGGAATAGATTAGAATCTATATGATCTTCGGATTCTTTTGGAGATATTTTTTTAAGCTCAGAATCAATTTCTAAAACTTCCTGTGAGATTTTTTTTTCATCAGAATGATCAAGCGAAATATCTTTTTCTAAAGTATTTTTTTGTTCTTGTAATTTTTTTACCTGCTTTTCACGATCCTGCAAAAGCTCTGTTTTTATCTGTATAGATGCCTTTATTTTTTCCATATTCGCAATTTCTCTTGTTGCAGATTGTTTTTCCTGCATTTTTTTTGAAATCTCAGACCGTTGCCTATCTAATTCAAAAAGTTTTGTGCCAGCCTGATCAAGTTCTGTGTTTTTAGAAGAAATCACTCCGGAAAGCTTAGATTTTGCCTCTAATATTGAATTAAATTCTTCATCTAATTTTAATAATTCTATTTTCAATAAGGAACCCTTGGCTTTTTTCAAATCATCCCGGCTTTCCTTATATTTTATTGCGATTTCTCTTTCTTTTTTTAATTCAGAAAGCCTTGCATTCCGCTCTCCATAAACAATGTTTGCTTCTTTTAATCTTGTCCCTACCTCATCTAATTCGCGTATTGCCTCTTTCTTTTTCTTTTCAAAATCAGATATTCCTGCAACGCTTTCAATTATTTCCCTTCTTTCCTTCCCTGTCATTTCAACGATTCTTTGTATTCTTCCCTGCGCAATAATATTTCTTCCGCTTTCATCAAGATTATATTGCTTTAAAAATTCCATTACTGTGGTTCTTGTTGTTTTTTTCCCATTTAATTTATATAATATTTTACCGTCAGTTCTAATCGCTCTTCTTACCTCGTATTTATTATTTTTTTCATCTTGAAAAATAAGAATTACTTCTGCAGAATTCATTCCTGTAAAAATTAAATCCTTTACTTTTTTTGTTCTTAATGCCCTTAAACTTTGTTCTCCTAAAACAAATCTTATAGAATCGCATACATTAGATTTTCCAGAACCATTTGGACCTGCAAGACAGGTAAAATTATCAGGAAATTCTATATTTGCATGTTTGAATGATTTAAATCCGTGAAGTTTCAGCTGAGCTATACTAAGCATAGGAAATATTTAGCGTATTTAATTTAAAAAGATTATCTATCTCTAAAATTAAAAATTATAAAACACTTAAAAATCAAAACTAAATGATAAACTCTGCAAACATTTAAATAATGTTATGAATATATATTCATTATAACTAAGGTGATAGATATGCCAAATAAAGATGGAACCGGACCTGAAGGAAAAGGACCAAGAACAGGAAGAGGATTTGGAAATTGTCAGGGTGCCACTCAAAAAGAAAGAGGATTTGGACCTTGCGGTAGGGGAATGGGTAAAGGTAAAAGAAGAGCTTTTAATAGGTAATCTTATAAAAAATAATAATGCCAAGACCCTTTAAGAAAAGAAGAATATGTGGGATACCCAATTCTACATATTTTAAGCCATCTGGAATAAGAATAATTGATTTAGAGGAATCTAACCTCTTTTCAGATGAATTTGAAGCCTTAAGGCTAAAGGATCTACTTGGTTTAGAACAAATAGAATGCGCAAAAAAAATGGGGATTTCGCAACCGACATTTCATAGGCTTGTAATTTCTGCAAGAAAAAAAATTGCAGATGCAATTGTAAATGGAAAGGCGATAAAAATAAATAAAATTAATTAGAACTAATAATTGAATAAACTTCCTGTTTTATCTCTTGTGCTTTTTTTAAATTGCAGCCGATTAATTTTTGTATTTCTTCATCAGAGACTTTTTGAAGGTCTTTTACAAGAATAAAATCATTTAAAAGGAACTTTTCCTTATATTGGTCTTCAATTGATTGCAATATAGTAATTGGATATAATATTTTACTATCGATTATTTTTTCAAGCCCTCTTCCAGAAGGGTATTTCCACCCAAGAAGTTCAATACCCATACATCTTGCATATTTTTCAACTTCGCTGCTAAACCTAGTATTTGTAACAAGCATTACCTTATTTATATTATTTTTTGAATTTTTGGAAATATCTAGAAATCTTGCGTAAGTATATAAAGCATTTTGTATGGCGCAATACGTCCAGGGCTGATTATAAAATTTGCATTCTGCAATAATATTTTGATCGTGCTTATGCGCAACAACATCAACCTCATGGCTGATGCATTTTCCTTCAAAAAATACCCTAAATTCAGTTTTGTATCCACGCGCTTCTAAAATTTTTGCAATGAAGGTTTCAAAATGATGTCCTGCTGGCCCAAGTTTTGCGATTGCATCTTTCAAGCCAAATTTTGATGCTGCAATTTTCTTTTTCTTTTTTAAGATTTTAAATACGATCCCGTATATTTTCTCAGTTGGAATACCTTCGTATAGATGAGATTCTACATCTTTTAAAATTTCTTTAATTAAATTTTCAGAAGCACCAACTCTTTTTAAAGAATTGGCAATCCTATTTGGTTCATACGGAGATAATACCCCATCTCGTTTTAAAACATTTATCATTAAACAAGATAAAAAGTTAATAAATAAAAGAGTATCTATTTTACAAGATTTTCATCTATTATTTTTGCAATTTTTCTCATTTTGTCAGAATTTTGGATGTATTTTTGAACCATCTCATCTATTGTTTCTGTAATATTTTTTCCGATAAGATAATACTCTCTTTTTTTCTTTATTACAAATCCTTTTTCAATAAAATTGTTTAGGTGATATACAACTGCTGCCTGAGTTGTCTTTTCAGATTTTGCAATATCGATTGTTTTTATCCCCTTCGTTTTCAATGAAGAATCTATTAGATAAAGAAATATTGTAAATGCAAGTTTTTCTTTTTGTGGGTTGATTCCAAAAAATTGGGCAATTGTAAGGATTTCTTTATCTACATTTATTGTATGCTCTTTTTCTTTTAAAACAGGATAATTTAAAATTTTTGAATTTTTCATAAGAAATTATTTACAAGAAAAGGTTT
>CAZLIX010000042.1:0-694 GCA_964559795.1 Microcaldota archaeon | reverse complement strand
ACCCTAACTTAAAAATAAATTTAAAACATTTTCCTAAAATTTAAAGAAAAATATTAAAATATATTGAGTAGATTTATAAACTTTTCCAATAAGATATATCTGCACATAAAGGTTTGAGGTGAAAATATGAGTTTGCCTATAAGAAGAACTGGAAATATCTTTGAAGATATGGAAAAAATGATGGGAGATTTTTGGTCTATGCCAGTTAAAATGCCTGAAAGCAGAATGCCATTAATCAACATTGAAGATAAAGGCGATAAATTAACCATCACAGCAGAACTTCCAGGAATTGAAAAAGAGGACTTAAATTTAGAAGTCGAAGAAGATCTTGTTACCATTTCAGGAAAAAGAGGCAAAATTGATGAGGAAAAGAAAAAAAACTTTTACAGGTGCGAACGAGCATATTCAGAGTTTTACAGGACAATTACACTTCCAGAAAAAATAAATCCGGATAAGGCGGATGCAAGATATGAAAAGGGAGTTTTAGAACTCGTGCTTCCAAAACTTGAAATAAAAAAAAGAAAAAAGGAAATTAAAGTAAAATAGTTTTTTCTTTTTAAATTTTAAAAAAATATTAAAGGTGATTAATATACCAGAAAAAAAAGAAAAACTAATAGGCCATAATGAGCCAAAAGAAATTGAGCATGATGAACTAAAAAAAATAGGGCATGATGAAGAAAAATTAATTCCGCAT
>CAZLIX010000041.1:0-7323 GCA_964559795.1 Microcaldota archaeon | reverse complement strand
TACCTTTTTCCCTTCTAATTTAACCCCTTCATTTTCAAATTCATAAGTTGAATAAAAATAAGGGGTAATTGCAGGAAACTCTCCAGCACAGCTGTCAACCATTTTATAAGTTGGAATTATCTTAAATGATTTTCTTAACTCTCGTATTTCCTCTTCTTTTTTAAATGTTAATTTTGCAATCCTTAAATCAGAAAACCCGAGCCTTTTCCATAATAAAAGATTTTTCCTATTTAAATTTTCAATCTTAATTTCCTTTTCAACCAAGCTTAATTTTTCAATTCTTCTTAAAAACCATTTATTTATTCTTGTAATTAAATACATCTCATCAATTGTTTTCCCATTTCTAAATCCTTCAAAAAGTGCAAATAAGCGAAGATCAGTTGCAGGCTCCAAGTGTTTCATATAATCCATTGATAAAGGAATTTTAATTTCAAGCCCTGCTACAGCTTTCAATAAAGCCTCTTCAAAGCTGCGCCCGATTGCCATAACCTCCCCAGTGCTTTTCATCTGCGTTCCAAGGGTTCTTTTTGCAAGAGAAAACTTATCAAAAGGCCAACGGGGAATTTTTACAACCACATAATCAAGAGAAGGTTCAAGTGAAGAGGTTTTTCCAATTATTGGATTTATTATTTCATAAAGGCTTTTTCCAAGTGCAATTTTTGAGGCAATTCGTGCAATAGGATATCCTGTTGCTTTTGAAGCAAGAGCAGAAGAGCGGGAAAGGCGGGGATTTACCTCAATTACATTATACTCTTTTGTTTCCCTGTTATATGAGAACTGGACATTGCAGGATCCTTTTATATCAAGGGCTCTTACAATCTTAATTGAGGCATCACGAAAGATTTGATGCTCTTTGTCAGAAAGGGTCTGGGAAGGAGCAATAACAATACTCTCTCCAGTATGTATCCCCATCGGATCAATATTTTCCATATTACAAATTACAATGCAATTATCAAATGAATCCCGCACAACTTCATATTCAAATTCTTCTAATCCTTTAATGCTTTTTTCAATTAAAACCTCATGATTTAAGCTTAGTTTAAAGGCAACATCAAGAAGATTTTTCAATTCAAATTCATTATAAGCAAATCCTCCTCCAGTTCCTCCAAGTGTAAATGCAGGCCTTACTATTATAGGATATCCGATTTTCTTAGCGTATGTATAAGCAGAAGAATGGTCGCAAGTACTATAACTTTCAAGTATTGGAATTTCAATTTCTTTCATTAATGAATTAAATAATTCTCTACTCTCTGCTCTTTCAATAGATAAAAATCCTGTTCCAATCATCTTCACATTATATTTTTCAAGTATTCCTTTTTTTTCAAGTTCAATTGCAAGATTTAATGCAGTCTGCCCTCCGCATGTTGCAAGAAGAGAATCTATCTTCTCTTTTACAATTATTTTTTCAATTGTTCCAATATCAAGTGGCTCAATATAAATTGCATCAGCTGTTTGTCTATCTGTTTGTATTGTTGCAGGATTAGAGTTTATAAGAACTACATACACATGTTCTTCTTTTAATGCAAGGCAGGCCTGCGTTCCCGAGTAATCAAATTCAGCGCTCTGGCCAATTACAATAGGCCCTGAACCTATCACTAGAACCCTTTTTATTTCATCCATTAAAAACACTTTTTAGAATTAGAATTTTATATCAGCTGAACCTGTTTATATATCTTTTGTTCCATATAAAACAGTAATGTTTTAGGTGATACATTGAACAAAGAAAATATTTCAAACTTAATTTCATTATATGTAAAAAAAAGGCCGTTTATAAAAGAATCCCTAAGAGATGGAATAATAAATTATAGCTCTTTGGCAAGAAAGATTTCATATGAATTATATGGAAACCACTCAAAAACAGGAGCAATTAAAGTTGCACTTCAAAGGCTTTCAAGAAAACTAATCCAAAAAGAAGAAGATCTAGAAGAAAAAATTCTAAAAGTGCTAAAAAACAGCTCATTAAATATAAAAACGAAAATTGCAGTTGTAATTTCAAATTCAGAATTGAATATAAAGCCAATTTCTTATGCAAAAGGGGATTTAGCAATTACGTATATAATTAAAGAAGAGTATTTAATCCAGTTAAAAAAAGAAAAAAAGATAAAATCAATTGAAAAAAATCTAAATCTTATAATAATCCAGAGCAAAGAAGAGCTTGAAAATACCCCTGGAGTAATATCTATGCTTTTAAGCGCACTTGCAATAGAAGGAATAAATATACAAGAAATTATTTCCTGTTATACCGATACTTTAATTGTTATAAAAGAATCTGATACTTCAAGGGCATATGAAATTTTAAATTCATTATTAAATTAATTGCCCTGCAGCAACTAATATCAGCATCAAAAAGAATAATATCTGTATAAATACAAGCACCAATACTCCGAATTTAATATTTGAAATTATTCCTTTTATCTCATTTTTTTTAATGGAAAGATTATCCCGCTGTGTTTTTATGCTATCTTTTAAATCTCCAATCTCTTGTCCAACATCTTCAAGGGTTTCGCTATGACCTGAAATAGTGTTCCCTGCGCTTTCAAGATCATTTGCATTTTCAATTAAGTCTTGTCCTGTTGAACTTAAATCTGTTCCAAGTCCTAATAAGCTTCCTGCGCTCCCAAAACTTTTAATTGATGTTCCAAGGCTTTCAAGGGAATTTGAAAACCCTATTAAAGATTCCTGCATTATTGAAAGCGTTGAATTTATGTTTAAGACTTCTATCTGTACTCCATCAAGTGCGGATTCAATTTCAATAATGCTATTTACTGTCTGGTCTAATTGAAATTCGACTATTTTTTCAAAATTATCCAATGCCCCGTATATTAAAAATCCAAATATAAAACTAAAAAGTATTCCAATTATCCCTATTAAAATCGCAGTGTAATAAATTCCTTTTTTTAGAAATTCATTATTCTTTTTTTCTTCCTCTCTTTCTTCCATAATAAAAATTCTAAGAAATGTTTTATAAATAAAATGGTCATATTACTTATTATGATTTCATTGTTATTAATAGGTTTATTTATCATTTTTTATCTTCTTGAAATATTTCTTGGAATGCCGTTTACTTCTGCATTTTGGTTTGATCCTGCAACTTTTCCTTCCCATCCCTGGACTGCAATTACAAGCATATTTATGCATTCCCCATATGACCCAATGCATCTTTTGTTCAACGCATTCGTACTTTTTATGTTCGGCCCAATACTTGAAAGCAGGATAAAAGAAAAAAGTTTTTTAATTCTTTTTTTAGGAGCAGGAATTGCAGGAAGTATTACTTATTACCTAAGTTCTTATCTTAATATAATGCTTGGATTTTCTAATTCTCTAATACCTGCATTAGGAGCATCTGGCGCAATTTATGGAGTACTAGGCGCACTTGCAATACTTCTTCCAAATATGAGAATATACGTGTGGTTTTTTCCGATGAGAATGAAATATGCTGCAATGCTTTTTGTTATAATAGAGCTTCTTGGAAGCTTTAATATAGGTTCAGGAATTGCATCAGCAGGGCATTTAGGCGGTTTATTGTTTGGATTTTTATATGCATATTATTTGAAAAATAAAAAAGAAAAACAGGATAATTTCTATTCAACATACTGACGGTTTTTGTTTTTTCCAAAGCTCAAAAAATACTATTGCAAACAATATTATCATTATTGCAAGATATAATGAGCTTAAATGCGCTGAACTTGAAATGGCATATTTTGAAACCTCTTCTATTACAGATAAATAGTTAAATATTATGTGTATTGATACTGCCCCAAAAAATCCCAAAATTGCCCATTTTACTTCTTTTTTTTCTTTTGCAATTGCAATTCCAGCCCCTGCAATTGAAGTAAATATTCCATGGCCAGCCCCTGCAAGAACGCTTCTTGCAAAAATAAAGCTTAGCCAATCATAGATCCCTATGCCTATTGGAGAAGCAGTAGTGTAATAAACCCAATCTTCAATAAATGCAAATCCGGTTCCAATTATAAATCCAAAAACAATCCCATCAAAAATTCCATTGAATTTTTTGCTTTTAGAAAGTATCAAAAGCCCTGCAATTTTTAATCCTTCTTCAACAATTGGAGAGATGATTATTGAATTTATTTGCGAATAAGATATATAATATGCAATTGAAGTATTTATTATAAAAGAAAGTATCGCAGCAGTGCATCCCCATAAAAAAAGAGTCGGAAACATCTTCAAAGGCTCTTTATGTTTGTAATCGCTTATCCATATAAAAACTGCATATATTATTGCAATTGAAAATGAAATAATTCCAGAGGCAATAAAAACAAACATTGCCTGTTCTTGCGTGTAATTCATATACCTGACCATCAAAGACAAAAGTATTAAACAAAAACTGGCGATTATTCCAACCTGTATTATCCAATAAACCGGTGAAAATAATATGTTAAATAAAAGATATCTCATTTTTCTTTTTTTGCCCTTTATTGTCAATATGCCCTCAATTTCCCTTTTGTTATGGAATTTTTTAATTAAAGTGTATGCTATAAAAATAGAGGTAAAAAATATTATTAAGAAAAATATCCCTATTTCTATAATTAATTCCATTATAAAAAATAAAAGATGAGGTTTTTATACCTTATTCTTTTTTTGCGAGTGTTATTAATTTTTCATCATTTAGGCAGCTTTTTTCAAGCACTATAAATTCTATATTGCTTATATTCACTGTTTTGCCTACAATTATTTTCTGCGGGTTTGATACTGCATCTGTTTGCAGGATCGCATACATATTTTCTCCACCAAATCCGCAATAAAGTGCATCAGCTTGAACAAATCCTTTTTCATAATATATTTTATCTCCTACATTCAGGGTTATTTCAGTTCCAAATTCATAAGTGTATGCAAAAGGATCGAGTATGCTTGCTTTTTCCATTAAGCCTGCACCTGAAAATTCCATAAATAAACCGACAAAAAAAGAGCACACTAAAACAAGAGCAAATATATTTCTCATTTTCAATTCTGCCATATTATATTTATGAATTAAGGATTATTTAAACCTTTCTTTTCAGGCAAAATATGTTGCAACTCCAAGAAGTAATATTATACATCCAAGTATTAATGTTGCTTTTGAAAAATTTACTTTTTTTGCAAATTCCATCAGTATTCCTATTGCAAAAAAGCCTACAATTGCTGAAACTGCTGCGCCAAAAACCATCGGAAAATCTATTATAAAATCTTCTTTTATTATGGGCAGTGCAATTTGAGCCAAAAATACAATTGGAATGCTTGCAAGAAAGCTCAATTTAAATGCAGTTTCCAAATTATATTTTCTAAATAGCAGGACTGCAACTGTTATTCCAGACCTGCTTATTCCAGGAAGAGCTGAAAAACCTTGGAATACTCCGAGCAATAGAGCGTTTTTATTAGTCAGCCTTTGCTCTGTTCCTTCTTTTTTAATTTTTTGCATAAATGAAATCATTATTAAAAATATCCCAATAAATGTTGTAAATATCCAGTCTTGTATTTCAAAATTAAATGCAAAATATAAAAGAGGAAGAGCAACTATTCCGCTAAAAAAAGTAGTGATTATTAGGAATATTAAAAGTTCTTTTTTATTCTTCTTGTCAAAAACACTTTTTACAATTTCTATTAGTTCAGTTCTAAAATAAACTACTGCTGAAATTAGTGTTCCTATATGAAGCCATATTGCATATGATAAGGCATTGGAATATTCAAACCCAAAAAAATATTTTCCTGCCAAAGTTACCATTGCCTGCGAACTTACAGGAATCCATTCAAATATCCCCTGTATAATCCCAAGTATTGCTGCCTGAAATAAATCCATATTCTTATTATTTCCTATTTATTTATATAATATTCGCTTCGTCAAATGCCAAAATCGTTTATGGCAAGATTTATAAATATTATCTAATTGGTATTTTTAAGGTGATTTGAGATGGAGAAAGATCCATTAAGTTTAGTAGCGTTGGTCCTTGTAATTATTGGAGGACTAAATTGGGGTTTGGTAGGTTTATTTAACTTTAATTTAGTTACAACAATTTTTGGAGTAGGAACAATGCTTACTAATGCAGTATATGTGTTAGTAGGACTTGCAGCATTATATGCAATATATTATGTTGCACAAAAAAAATAGATTTTTTTAATTTTTTTTCTTTTTTTAATTTTCTTTTCCTAAATAACCTAAAATTGCAGTCTTAGCTGCAGTTATTGGAGATGCAAGATAAACTTTTGAAGTCGGATCGCCGTTTCTTCCTTTAAAGTTTCTATTAGTTGCAAATACCCCCACTTCATTTTCTTTAAGAGAGCCAGGTCCTGCATTTATACATGCTCCACAGCCAACAGGCAAAATTATTGCTCCTGCATCATTGAAAATTTTTATATACCCAAGTTTTTCTGCATTCTCTTTTATTTTTTGTGTTGCAGGAACAATATAAAGTTTTATTCCATCTGCAACTTTTTTATCTACCCATAGGTTAAACCAGAAATTTTTCACAGAAAACAATACTATACAAGATCTGTCTTATCCAATTTCTCTTGAAAATTACTTTCTGGATGATATTGATAAAAAAATCTCAAATATTCTTTCAACAAATTCAAGAATTTCTCTAACCGAGCTTGCAAAAAAGATTAATTTAGACCCAAAAACTATAAAATACCGAATAAAAAAGCTTGAAAAGGATAAAATAATTTTAGGATATGTAAGTTCTCCAAATTTTAATTTACTCGGATTGCAGTTTATTCAGATAAACATTTCCCTAAAAGACCCTATAGTAAAAGAGAAAATAATAAAGTATTTTGATTCTACAAATAGATGCCTTTTTGCAATGGATATGCTTGGGAAATACGACCTTGCAATTGAGGTTCATGTAGAAAATAATAAAGAATTGAAAGAAATATTAGATAAATTCAGAGAGATTTTCATAAATTATTATTCCAATTATGACATTTTGACCGTAAATAAGGAATATGTAATGCGTTGGAGTTATTTCTTATAATTTTTTTTCTGAACTCAAAATCTTTTTAAAAAGTTAGGGAAAAACTGCATGGCTTTTGCAACAATGCTTTTGCCACAAGAAGAACAGAAGTCAAAAGCGTGTTCAGAACTCAAGATCTTCATCACAAATCAGAAATATTGAGATCATCATTAATTAACTTATTATAAAAAAGGTTTAATATATCTATAATATTACCAAATATTCTTCAGCAAGTTTTCTGATTTCACGGTTTTTTGAATTTATATGCTCGTTTATGGACAGTAGCTCTAAAAATATGCTGTCTAAATCATCCCCCTCATTTCGAATCATTGCAATATGCATAGAATATCCTGCATTTATTTTATTTCTTATTTCAACA
>CAZLIX010000040.1:0-7702 GCA_964559795.1 Microcaldota archaeon | reverse complement strand
CAGCATAGTAACCGCATCAGTAAAAAAAGGAAAGCCGGAAATGGTTAAAAAGAAGGTAAAAGCAGTAATTATAAGGCAGAAAAAGGAATTCAAAAGACCAAACGGCATGACTGTATGTTTTGAAGATAATGCTGCAGTGCTGATAAATGACGATTTGCTTCCTGTTGGAACGGAAATAAAAGGAACTGTTGCAATAGAAGTTGCAGAACGATACCCTAAAATTGCAGGAGTATCATCATCAAAAATGTAGAGGTATTTAAAATGAAGCCAGATATTGAAAGAAAAAAAAGATATAATGCCCCGTTGCATATCAAAAAGAAATTCATGAGGGTTAATTTGTCAAAGGAACTTCGCGCAAAAATGAAAAAAAGAAATGTACTTGCTAAAAAAGAGGACAGCGTAAAAATAATGAGGGGTTCTTTAAAAGGAAAAGAAGCCAAGATTTCAAAAATCAGCCACACAAAAGGAAAAATATATCTTGAAGGAATATCTAAAAAAACTGCAAGGGCAAGGGAAATGCTTATTCCGTTTGAGCCTTCAAATTTGATGTTAATCTCTCTTTCAGAAAGAGGAAAAATAAAAGATAAAAAGGTGAACTAAAAATGGCAAAAAGAGGACAAAAGAAACATTTTAAAAGGATCACAACTCCGCTTTCAATAGGAATCGGAGATAAAAAACAAAACGAGTGGATAACCAAAGTTTCATGCGGACCGCATAATTTTGATAGTTCCATCCCTCTTTCAGTTTTATTAAGGGATATATTAAAAATATGCAAGACCAATAATGAAGTTAAAAAAATCTTATCTAAAAAAATGGTTAAAATAAACGGTCAAATAAGAACTAATGAAAAGTTTCCAGTAGGGCTTATGGACATTATTTCAATTGAAAAAATAGGGAAAAATTATTTAATAATTGTAAAAAAATATTCGAGGCTAGTCCCATTCGAAATACCAACTGAAAAAACAAATGAAAGGATCGGAAAAGTAATAAAAAAATATACCTGTAAAAAAGGACAGATTATGATTGGAATTCATGATGGAACATTGATTAAAGGTGACAATAATATTAAAACAGGAGACAGCATCATACTTTCTTTAAAGGATAAAAAAATAAATAAAATATTAAAGCTTGAAAAAGGAGCGTTGTGCCTTATTAAAGGAGGAAAACACGCAGGAACAATTGCAAAAATAGAAGAAATTGTCCAAACAGAAGCAGGGCGACAAAATGAGGCAAAAATGAAAAGCAAGAATGAAGAATTTATAACAGTCCTAAAACATATTTGCGTAATTAATGATAATGTAGCAGGTGCTTACAATGAATGAAAAAGATAATCCAATGAGAGATCTTAGGATCGAAAAAGTTACTATAAATATAGGTGCAGGTTCTGCAGGAGAGGCATTGGAACGTGCAAAAGAACTTGTAAAAAGAGTTACAGGAAAAAGTCCGATAGAAACAAAGGCAAGAGACAGAAATCCAGTATTTAAGTTAAGAAAAGGGCTTGAAATCGGAACAAAGGTTACACTCAGGGGAAATAGTGCAATAGAATTCTTAAAAAAAGCATTTGTTGCAAAAAAGAATGTCATATCAAAAAATAATTTTGATAAAATCGGAAATCTTTCATTTGGAATAAAAGAATATATCGATTTTCCAGGAGTAAAATATGATCCTGCGCTTGGGATGATGGGTTTTGATGTTTGCGTTACTATAAACAGAAAAGGGAAAAGAGTTAGAATAAGAAGAATAAAAACCTCTAAAATAGGAAAAAAGCATATAGTAACGAAGGAAGAATCGCAAAAATTCATAAGCGAGAAATTCAAGGTTGAAATCTCCAAAGGTGAATGATTATGAAAGTGCCAACAGATCAAAAATTCAAAGGAAAAGGAAAAAGAAAATGCAAAATTTGCGGAACTTCAAGAGGGCTAATAAGAAAATATAATCTTGGGGTTTGCAGAAGATGTTTTAGGGAAATCGGAGAAAAAATAGGATTTAGAAAATACTAAAGGTGTTAATAATGAGCGTAGACAACTTGTCAAATTCTCTGAATTCATTGAAAGTTCATGAGATGGTTGGAAAGAAAAAATGCAAAATAATATCCACAAAAATTATGAAAAAAATAATGGATATCTTTAAAAAAGAAGGATATATAGCCAATTATTCTGAAAAAGATGAAGAAGGAAAAAAATATCTTGAATTGACTCTTGAAGGAAGAATAAATAATTGCGGCGTAATAAAGCCTAATTTCCCGGTAAAGAAAAGCGAATGGCCAAAATTTGAACAAAGATTCATTCCTGCAATAGGAGTTGGGATTTTAATCGTATCAACACCAAGTGGCATAATGACAAATCAGGAAGCTCAAAAAATGAAAATAGGCGGAAGGTTGATGGCATATGTATACTAATAATATTGAATTCAAACCAAAAGAAAAGGCAAATGTACAGGCAAATGGTTCAATAGTTGCAATAAAAGGCCCGAAAGGGGAAATAAAAAGAGATTTTGGCCCAAAAGCGCTCATTGTTATTGAAGGAGAAAACATTAAAATTTCAACTAAAGAAAAAGCAATGTTAAATACCGTAAGAGGGCATATTGAAAATATGATCCATGGAGTAAATAACGAATACTCAAAAAAAATGAAAATTTTATACTCCCATTTTCCGGTAACTCTTGAAATAAAAGGCAGTATTGTGCTTATAAAGAACTTCTTAGGTGAGAAATCCCCGAGAAAGGCAAAAATTATTGGAAAATGCAAGGTTTTGGTAAAAGGTGCAGAGGTTACCATAACAGGGGCAAATAAAGAGGATGTAGGTCAAACAACTGCAAATATAAGAAATGCAACAAAAATAAAAAATAGAGACTTGAGAATATTTCAGGATGGTATTTATGTAGTAGGTGAACAGGCATGACAAAAAAGAAAAAACCAAATTTTAATGTTCTAAACAGCACTAAAAGAAGAGTAAAAAAAAGATGGAGAAAGCCAAGAGGCATAGATAATAAAAAAAGAATCAGAAGAAAGGATTTCGGGGCGTGCCCTAAAATCGGCTATGGGAATACAGCATCCCAAAAAGGAGCGCATCCTTTAGGATTAAAAGAAAAGCTGGTTTCAAATTTAAATGATGTTTTGAAAATTTCTGAAAACAAGACAGAAAAATATGCAATAAGGATTTCAGGAAAAGTTTCCAAAAGAAATAAGGAAGCTATCCGCAAAAAAGCAGTAGAGCTAAAATTAATCGTATTAAATTGATGTGATTTTATGGTTAGTACCAAAACAGTAAAAAGGCTTGCCGCAGACATATTAAATGCAGGCGTAAATAGGGTAAGAATAAAAACAAATTTGGATGAAAATCAAAAAAAGCAGTTAGAAGAAGCGATAACAAGACTTAATGTCAAAGATCTTATAAAAGATAAAATTGTATATTGCATACCAAAGAAAGGAAAATTAAAAAAGAAAGGGAAATCCAAATCAAAAAGCAGAGGAACACGCAGAGGTAAAAAATATTCAATTATAAGCGAAAAGGAAAGATGGATGGAAAAGGTAAGGGCACAAAGAAAATATTTAAGAGAACTCGTTGAACAAAAGAAAATAGATGGTTCTAATAAAAGATCAGTCTATCTTAAAATAAAAGGAGGATCTTTTAGAAATAAACAGGCATTGCTTATTTATTTAAAAGATAATAAATTATTATTAAAAGAGTGATAATATGGGAAAAGCAAAAACACCAACATATAATGTTCCTTTTAGGAGAAGAAGAGAAGGAAAAACAAATTATCAAAAAAGGCTTGCACTTGTAAAAAGCGGAAAAACCAGAATGGTCATAAGAAAAACTAATAAGTCAATAATATTGCAGTTTGTCAATTATGATAAAAATGGAGACAAGACCGTTTTTAGTGTAAATGGAAGCACTCTTGAAAAAAAATATGGCTGGCCTTCAAAAACAAATATTTACACCTCTTATCTTGCAGGCGTTTTATCATCAAAGCTTGCACAAGAGAAAAAGATAAGCGAATTTATAGTTGATTTAGGTCTTTCAAAGGCAAAAAAAGAGGGGGTTCTTTTTGGTGCAGTTCTTGGTGCGATAGATGGGGGGCTTAATACAAATTTTGATAAGGAAATGCTCCCAAATGACAAGATAAAAAATATTCCAGAAAAATACAAGGAAAAATTTGAAGAGGTTAAGAAAAATATACTTAAAAAATGAGATGTGGTTAAATGGACGATGATATTTCAAACTGGCAACCAAAAACAAAAATTGGAAAAATGGTCAAATCAAAAGAAATTGCAGATATTGATGATCTTTTAAAATCCGGAAGACCTTTAATTGAACCGGAAATTGTGGATATTTTAATACCTGATTTAAAATCAGAAACATTGTCAATTTCAAGTACACAAAGGGTTACTGACTCTGGTAGAAAAATAAAATTCCGTGCAATCGTAGTTGTCGGTGATGAAAAAGGCAGAGTTGGTATTGGCGCAGGAAAATCCGAGGAAGTAAAACCTGCAATAGAATATGCAATAAGAGATGCAAAAAAGAACATGATTTTGATTAAACAAGGCTGCGGAAGCTGGGAGTGCAGGTGCAAAGAAAAGCATTCTGTTCCGCAGAGAACATTTGGAAAAGAAGGAAGCACAAAAATTACTCTTTATCCTGCTCCAAAAGGAGTTGGGTTGGCAGTAAATGAGATAATTAAAAAAGTTTTGCATATGGCAGGAGTAAAAGATGTATGGAGCAAAACAGAAGGAAATACGGCAAATATTTATAATACTGCAAGCGCCACTATAAAGGCATTGAATAATTTAAACAGGCTAAAGCCAAAAGGTGAGTTGTTATGAATAATAATATCGCAATCGTAAGAGTAAGAGGTATAAGAAACCTAAAGCCAAAAATTAAAAAAACATTTGAGCTTTTGATGCTTGAAAAGCCAAACCAATGCGTAATTGTAAAAAATGATCCAAAAATGCTTGGAATGATAAATGTAGTTCAAAGTTATGTGGCTTATGGTGAAGTTTCAGAAGAGCTTATAAAAAAGCTTCTTTTAAAAAGAGGAGAAAAAGGAGGGAAAAAGGCAAAAGAGCTCTACTCTGAAAAAGAGGCAGAAAAAATTTCAAAAGAAATTTATTCAGGAGAACCTGTAAAAAAATACGCAGATCCTGTATTCAGATTGCATCCTCCAAGAAAAGGATATAAAAATATTAAAAAATCCTATCCTATGGGAGATCTTGGAAAAAGAAATGATATGGATATTCTCATAAAAAGAATGATGTGATATTTATGGTAAGGGATAAAAAAAAGACGGGCAAATTTAGAGGAACAAGAAGTCAGGGAAAAGGAAACGTAAAAAACCGAAGCGGAAGCGGAGGAAGAGGAGGATGCGGAAAATCAGGAAGAAAAAAACAGAAAAAAAGCTGGGTTACAAAATACGAACCTGATTATTTTGGCAAACATGGATTTTCAAGAATTAAAAAAACTGATAATGCAATAAATTTGTATGAAATTGAGAGAAAAATAATTAATGGTGAAATCTCAAAAAAAGGAGAAAAATATTATTATGAATTTTCAGGAAAGATTTTAGGTTCTGGTTTTATCAATTATCCAGTCGAAATAAAAGCAAAATCATGGAGCAAAAAGGCACAAGATAAAGTTAAAAAGCTATCTGGTGAAATAAGCCCTATTAAAAATTAAACTGAGGATTTTATATGATTATTGAGATTCTGGCATCAATATCAAGAAAGTTGCCAGGTGTTGAGATTGCAAAAAGTCCGCCTGCTCTAAAAGAAAAAATAATTTGGACATGCGTTGCGCTTGCAATCTTTTTTGCAATGTATAATATTCCCCTTTTCGGTACTGAAAACATTGCATC
Organism: Microcaldota archaeon; assembly: GCA_964559795.1. Lineage (GTDB taxonomy): Archaea > Micrarchaeota > Micrarchaeia > Anstonellales > Bilamarchaeaceae > JAQTSF01. The sequence goes on along the minus strand of CAZLIX010000040.1, from coordinate 1,849 downwards.
TTTCGACTTTTTGCAAATGATTACTGCATCAAGAATCGGAACACTTTTAACTACAGGTATCGGTCCAATTGTTATGGCAAGCATATTTTTGCAATTATTTGTAGGGGCAAAAATCATAAATCTTGATTTAAAAAATCCTTCAGATAAGCAAAAATTTCACGAAGCTCAAAAAACATTGGCCATTGTAATTGCACTTATAGAAGCTGCATTATATGTTTATTTTGGGGTTGGAGGATTAAAAGTTTCTGATGTTTGGGGAATGGCACTTCCAATTATTGTTATATTGCAAATAACTTTTGGTTCAGTTGCCCTTTTATATCTTGATGAAATTATCTCTAAATATGGGATAGGAAGCGGAATAAGCGTATTTATTGCAGCAGGAGTTTCATTTTCAATAGTAGGAGGTTTATTTGGAACAATAATATTTGGGGATAGTGGTGTTGTTGCCGCTTTGACAGAAGGAGGGGCAGATGGTATTCCAAATGCATTATTAGCGTTCCTTCCATTTGCATTTACAATTCTTATATTTTTACTTGTTGCATATGCAGAAAGCATAAAAGTTGAAATACAAATAGCGCATGAAAGAATAAGAGGCATAACTCCAAAACTTCCATTGAAATTCTTCTATGTTTCAAATATCCCAGTTATTTTTGCAAGCGCACTTTTGATGAATATGGGAGCAGTTGGATTATTTTTAGATGATGTTGCAAAAAATCCAGTAACAATTCCATTTACACAAATTGATATCAGTTTTATAATGCCTTATCTTCAAGAAGCAGTATGGCTTATAAGGCCAATATGGTACCAAGGAACATTTACTAATTTTAGTATAATGGCAAATAATGTAACGCCTTATCTTGGAATACCCGAGTGGGTACATGCTGTAACATATATTTTATTTTTATCTTTAGTGTCCGTAGTATTTGGAATATTTTGGGCAGAAACATCTGGCCTTGATGCAAAAAGCGTTGCCAACCAGCTCAATTCATCAAATATACAAGTTCCTGGGTACAGGAGAGATCCAAGATTAATTGAAACTGTTCTTGAAAGGCATATCTTTCCATTAACTGTTCTTGGTTCTTTTTCAGTAGGGCTTTTGGCAGGAGTTGCAGATTTAACAGGAGCGCTTGGTACAGGAACAGGTATTTTACTTACAGTTGGAATACTTGCAAGGATGTATGAACAATTAAAACAAATGAGGGCGTTTGAATTATATCCAAGTGTTGGAAAATTATTTAGCTAATTTTTTTGAAATTTTTTCCCCAAATTCTTTTGCTTGATTAGGTCCTTGAGCAGTAATTATATTTTTATCTTCAACTATTAATTCAGGGCTATATATTGCTCCAAATTTTTCTAAGACTTTATCTGTGGTCATATTATATTCTGGGTCTTCTCCAAGCCATACGGTTGCTTTTTTTCCATTTAAAATTCCTGCTTTTGCAAGAATAGTTGATGCCCAGCATATCGCGCAAACTAATTTATTTTTTGCATTAAATTCTTTTGCAAGTTCAAGAGCTCTTTTATTTTTTCTAATTATCGGAGTGCCTCCACCACCAACAAAAACAATGCCATCAAAATCATTCGCGTTTATTTCCTCCAAGATATATTCTGAAATTATTTTTCCCCCACGAGAACCAGTGCATTCTTCTTTTTTCAAGCTTGCAATTTTTGTTTTAATACCATTTTTTTCTAAACTATCCTTGGTTTGAAATAATTCTTCATCTCTAAAATATTGCGGTGATATAATAAAAATTATTTTTTTCATTATCTTTTGTTTAAAAATAGACTTTTTAAGTTTATCTAATTAATAGATTTATAGGTGAAAATTCTATGATAATTGTTATGGGTC